>NZ_RDQG01000023.1 GCF_003697815.1 Halalkalicoccus subterraneus
CGGAGATCCTCGACGCTCTCGGCGAGCGAAACGTCATCGTCGTCTCGCCGATCGGCGGCCAGGGGTTCGTCTTCGGGCGGGGCAACCAGCAGCTCTCACCCGCCGTAATCCGGCGGTGTGAAATCGTGATCGTCGCCTCACGCTCGAAGCTCGACGAAACCGGGGTGCTCCGCGTCGATACTGGGGATCCCGACCTCGACGAGGAGCTTCGCGGTTGGACGCGGGTCCGGGTTGGGCGGGTCGAACGCCGGATGCTCCGAATCGTCTGAACGTCGCCATTATTATTAGACATATAATGAGCAGGTAGTGAATATTAATACCCCCCAAGGCATATCGCCGCCATGGATACGCGAAAGGTCCAGCGGCTGGGACCATCGACGTTGGCGATGACGTTACCCGCGGACTGGGCGAAAGAACACGGCGTCGAGAAGGGCGACGAGGTGACCTTGCGGCGAGGGAGCAAGGGCGCGCTGACGGTGATGCCCGAGTCTGCCGACCGGGAGGAAAGCGAGGCGATCATCCACGCCGACGAGCTCGACGCCCGAGCGGTCGAGCGGGCTATCATCGCCCAGTACGTGCTCGGCCGTCGGATCATCCACGTCGAACAGGAAGACGGAGCGCTCTCGTCTGACCACATCAACGCCATCTACGAGGCCGAGACCCAGCTCATGGGGCTGGGCGTGATCGAGGAGACCCCAGAGAGCATCGCGATCCGGTGTTCGGTCGATCCCGAGGACTTCACCCTTGACAACCTCCTCCAGCGCCTCGAAAACACCGGCAGCACGATGCGTGGCGAGGCGGTCAAGGCCCTCGCGATGGGCAATCCCGATCTCGCCCGCCGGGCACTCAACCGCGAACGACAGGCCAACAAGATCTTCGTCCTCCTGCTCAGACTGATCTTCACTGCCTACCAGAACCCGACGCTTGCGCGGGCGGTCGGGCTGGACGACGGGTTCGCGCTGATCGGCTACCGATCGATCGCGAAGAACCTCGAGCTCACCGCCGACAACGCCGAGGACATCGCCGAGATCGCCCTCGAATCCGAGGACCACTCGTTGAACGTCGACAGCGCGACGATGCGCCGCATCCGGGAGTTCACCGACCAGGTCGATGACATCACGGTACTGGCGGTCGAGGCGGCCGTCAAGCGCGATTACGACCTGACGATCGAGGTCCGCGAGCTGTTCAAGGAGATCTCCGATCGCGAGGACGAGATCCTGAACGACCTCCCCGAGATGGACAACGAGGACCTCCTGAAGGTTCGGGAGGTCCTCGTCAGCCTCCAGCAGACCGCCCAGTTCGCCATGCGGAACGCCGAGATCGCGGCGAACCTCGCGTTGAACAAGGAGAGCGAGCACGTCACGATTCACTGATCGGCTTTCGGGAACCACAACGCACTAATCGCCCCGTCCGCGTATGGCGAGACATGGCACGAACGACGCAGGTGACCTCAGACAAGGGGATCGGGATAGGGCTACTCTTCGGACTGCTGGCCGCCGGCGGCGCGCTCGCGATGGTCGCCGTACCGGGCGGGCTGATCAGCGCGTGGGGCTTCGCGGCGGCAATGATCGCCGGGACGATCCTCGTGGTGGCAGTCCACGCCTACACGTAGGCGGGAAATGTTAAAGTCCGTCTGTACCCTACATCGGACCAATGAGCGATATCACGGACGACGACCAGCGCATTCTCACCTACCTCCGTGACAGCGTTTCAGCTGGCGAGAGCTACTTCCGATCGAAACACATCGCGAAGGCGCTTGGTCTCTCATCGAAACAGGTCGGCGCGCGACTCCCGTATCTCGATGAGAAGACCGACGAGGTCGAAATCGAGAAGTGGGGCCGATCGCGCTCGACGACGTGGAAGGTCACCCTGAGTTGATCCGGCGTCTTTTTGGTCGCAGGCTTCCCGACTCGTAGTATGACTGTTCGGGTCCAGCGACGTTTTACGCTACCGGCGACCTGCGAGGAGGTCTGGGAGTTCATTTCGGACCCCGAGCGGCGTGCGCAAGCGATCAGCGTCGTCTCGGAGTACGAAGTCGAGGACGGATCGGGCCGAAAAGCGACCTGGTATATCGACATTCCAATCCCCGTGATCCGGCGGGCCGCCCGCGTCGAAACCGAGGACGTCACCCGAGATCCGCCGAACTACGTCGAGTTCGTCGGCCGCTCGAAAGTGATGCAGGTCACCGGTACCCACCGGCTTGAAGCGCTAGAAGACGGATGTCGGCTCACCAACGAGTTCGTCGTCGACGGTAAGCTCCCCGGCGTCGAGCGGTTCTTCAAGAAAAACCTCGATTCGGAGCTCGAAAATCTAGAGAACGCGATCCGAGAGTACCTCGACGAACGGCAATGAAGCTCGCGCTCGCCCAACTGGACATCGAACACGGCGCAATCGAGACGAACGTCGAGCGCGCGGTCGAAGCCATCGCCGAGGCTGCCGAGCGCGATGCGGATCTGGTCTGCCTGCCGGAGATCTTCAACGTCGGCTACTTCGCCTTCGAGGAGTACGAACGCGCGGCGGAGGGGTTGTCGGGGCCGACGTTATCGCAACTCTCCGAAGCTGCCGTCGAGTACGGGATCAACGTGCTCGCGGGAACGATCGTCGAGGACCTCGCGGCGACGACCGGGGCCGATACGCCCGCCGACGAAGGACTCGCCAACACCGCCGTTCTCTTCGGTCACTCGGGCGAGCGCCGGGCGATCTACCGGAAACACCACCTCTTCGGATACGAATCGGCCGAATCCGAACTGTTGGTGCCGGGCGAGGACCCCCGCTCGGGGATCTGCGAGGTCGAGGGGTTCACCGTCGGAATCACGACGTGTTATGACCTTCGATTCCCCGAACTGTATCGCGACCTCGTCGATCAGGGTGTCGACCTCCTGCTCGTACCGAGCGCGTGGCCCTACCCGCGCGTCGAACACTGGATGACGCTCGCGCGGGCGCGCGCCATCGAGAACCAGTGTTACGTCGCGACCGTCAACGGGAGCGCCGAGTTCGAGGGCTCGACGCTCTTGGGTCGCTCGACCGTTTTCGACCCGTGGGGGACGACGCTCGCGAGCGCTGCGGACGAACCGGCACTGATCACGAGCGAAGTCGATCCCGAGCGCGTCGAGCGGGTCCGCGAGGAGTTCCCCGCCCTTCGGGACCGGAGATCATAACGGTTCTACACCGGTAATCGGTCAGATCCGAGCAAACACGTTTATTAGGCTCGACCCCCGAGTAGGGGATGCCGAAGAGCGCTTTTCTCGCTTGACGGCACACACAACCCGCGTCGCGCTCCGCTGGACCGCACCCGGACGGTCCATCTCTCGCCTCGTTCCGTTCGTTCTAACAGCCGCCTAATACTGGTTAGCGTCTGTATACTGATAGTCAGTGGCGTGGTAGAACGGAGCGCTGGTGCAAGCCAGCACAGTGCCTATCGAACGGGGTCTAGCCCGGCCCCGTTTTCTGTTCCTCAGTCGTCGCCGGTCTTGATGTCCGCCGAGAGTCCCTGGGCCATCTCGATGTCCCGCGAGTTGTTCAGGGTGAAGGCGGTGCGCTCGGTGACGGCCTCGATGACCTCGCGCGCGCTCGGATACCCGTTGCCCGACTTCTTCACGCCGCCGAAGGGGAGGTGGACCTCCGCGCCGATACACGGCAGGTTCGCATAGCCGAGTCCGACCTCGCCGTAGTCCCGGAAGGCGTTGATCTGGCGGTAGTCCTCGCTTATGATCGCGCCCGCGAGCCCGTAGGGCGTGTCGTTGTGGATCTCGATGGCCTCTTCGACGTCACCCTCGTACTCCACCAGGGCGACGTGGGGACCGAAGACCTCCTCCTGCAGGCAGCGAAGCTCCGGGTCGTAGTCGATCTCGTAGACGAAGGGGCCGACCCAGTGGCCGTCCTCCGAGCCCTCCGGAAGTTCTCCTGAATCGGGCTCCGCGCGGTCGACCAGTACGCGCCCGCCCTCCTGTCGCGCGAGGTCGTTGTATTTGTGGAACTTCTCGACCTGACTGTCGTCCACGACGGGCCCCATGAAGGTGTCCTCGTCCATCGGGTCGCCGATCTTGACCGACTCGGCGAGTTCGACATAGCGCTCCTTGAACTCGTCATACAGGTCAGAGTGGACGATCAGGCGTTCGCTCGAAACGCAGCGCTGGCCGGTGGTCTTGAAGCTCGACATGATCGCGGAGTGAACTGCCGTGTCCATATCGGCCTGTTCGGTCACGACGATGCCGTTCTTCCCGCCCATCTCGCAGGCGGCCAGTTTGCCGGGTTCAGAACCCACTTTTCCCGCGATCTCGTGGCCGACCTCCGCGGAGCCGGTGAACAGCACGGTCGAAACGCGCTCGTCCTCGACGATGGCGTTACCGGCGTCGCCGAAGCCCTGGACCATGTTGAAGACTCCATCAGGGATGCCCGCGTCCTCGAACATTTCGGCGATGATCTGCCCGCAGCGAGGCGTCTGTTCGGCGGGCTTCCACACCACCGTGTTGCCCTCCACCAGCGAGACCGCCATGTGCCAGAACGGGATCGCGACGGGGAAGTTCCACGGGGTAATGCAGCCGACGACACCGCGTGGCTTGCGGCGCATGTAGGCGTCCTTTGCGGGGATCTCCGAGGGAACCACGTCACCGTGGGGATGGCGGGCGTTGCCCGCGGCCCACTCGACCATGTGCCAGGCCTCGGCGACGTCGGCCTTTCCCTCACTGATCTCCTTGCCACACTCCTCGGTGACGACCCGACCCAACTCGTCGTGGCGCTCTTTCAGTTCGTGGTAGATGTCCCAGAGGTACTCCGCGCGGTCGATGTACGAGAGGGCGCACCACTCCTCTGTGGCCCCCTCGGCGGCTGAAAGCGCGCGGTCGATGTCCTCTTCGGTGCCTCGGCGGAACTCGCCGAGCGTCTCGCCGGTCGCGGGGTTGACGCTCTTGAAGGTCTCGCTCCCCTTGCCGTCGGTCCATTCCCCGGCGATGTAGTGCTGCGAGGCGCTTGTGGCTTGTTGACTCATGATCGTCCGGGAGTTTGCGAGGCGAGGGTAAAAAGCTGCCCTCCAGTCGGATGTGGGGGCGGGATCGGAGCCGAAACCGAAGCGACGGATCAGTCCGCTCGTCGTTCGATTTCACCCTTCAATCGGGTGGCCTCGAACTCGTGGTCCGGGCGCAGGCGGACGAGATCGAGGAAGTCACGTGCGGCAAGCAGCGTCGCGGCGTCGTAGTGCTCGGCGGCGAGATCGACGGTACAGTTCGCTCCGAGCGCGGGTTCGAGCGTCGCGATCGCACAGGCGATGTCGTAGGCTCGCGCGGTCGAGAGCCCGTCCTTTCGGACGTTGGTCGCGTCGATGAAGTACAGTTCCCCGCCGTGGACGAGGACGTTCTCGCCCCGGAGGTCGCCGTGGGCGAGGTTGTTGGCGTGCATGAGCGTGAGCGCCGAGAACAGTTCGGACGCAAGCGCCTCGACCTCGGTGGATGGAAGTTCGTCGAGGGTACGAAACTCCGGGAGATATTCGAGGACGAGAACGCCGAACTCGTCGACGCCGAAGGCCTCGATCGGCTCGGGAGCGTTCAGCCCGATCTCGCGGACCCTCCGGGTGGCCTCCAGTTCGTGCTGGCTCATCGCCAGTGGGTCCTCGAAGCGCTCGAAGAACCCTTCCTCGCCCCGTGAGAAGACGCCGAGATTGCGCGCGCCAGTAAAGAGCGCCTGCACCAGCGCGTTCTGCGGGCTGATCACCTTTACGAACCATTCCTCGTCGACGACACACGGCGTCGAGAGCCAGTTGTCCGCCTCCAACACCGAGATGCGAACGCTCTCGCGGTCGTATCGCTTGGCGATCTCGCGACCGATTCGTTCGAGCTGTGGCTCGTCGACTCGCCCACGAATCAGCCGACGGAACTCCATTCACTGAACGAACGATCCCGAAGGGTATAGGCGCTTCGCGACCGGTCTATCACGGTCGTTCGCTGTTTTTAAGCCGACACTCGCGCAAGACGGGGTATGGATTTCAGGCTCCCCGACGAACACCGAATGATCCGGGACACCGTCCGGGACTTCTGTGAGGAGGAGATCGCGCCCATCGCCCAGGCAATCGAGAGCGAACACCGCTATCCCGAGGAGGTCTTCGAGCAGCTCGCGCAGTTGGACATCATGGGTGTGCCCATCAGCGAGGAGGACGGTGGACTCGGCGGCGATCAGCTGATGTACGCGCTCGTCACCGAGGAGCTGGGTCGGGTTTCGGGCTCGATCGGACTCTCGTATGCCGCCCACGTCAGCCTCGCCTCGAAGCCGATCGAGCTGTTTGGAACCGACGAACAGAAGGAGAGATGGTTGAAACCGCTCGCGGAGGGCGAGTACGTCGGCGGGTGGGCGTTGACCGAGCCCGGAAGCGGGTCGGACGCCTCGGACATGGATACCCGCGCCGAAAAGGACGGCGACGAGTACGTCATAAACGGCACCAAACAGTTCATCACCAACGCCTCGGAAGCCGGCTCGATACTGGTGAAGGCCGTCACCGACCCCGAGGCGGGCTACGACGGGATTTCGACGTTCATCGTCGACCCCCGCGAGGACGACGGCTTCGAGGTGACGACGATCTGGGACAAGATGGGACTGAACGCATCACCGACCTGTGAGATTCGATTCGACGACCTCCGTCTCCCCGAGGACCGCCTGCTCGGCGAGGAGGGCGACGGTTGGGACCAGACGAAGAAAACCCTCGACGGCGGGCGAATCAGCATCGCGGCCCTCTCCGTGGGGCTTGCGCAGGGCGCCTACGAGGCCGCTCGACAGTACAGCACCGAACGCGAGCAGTTCGGCCAGCCGATCTCGAAGTTCGACGCGGTTTGGAACACCGTCGTCGCGATGCACCGGAAGACCGAGCGCGCCCGTTTGCTCACCCACGACGCGGCCACGACCTACGACCGGGGCGAGGAGGTCACCAGAAAGAGCGCGCTCGCAAAACTCGACGCCAGCGAGGCCTGTCGTGAGGTCGCAGAGGACGCCGTGCAGGTCTTGGGAGGCTACGGCTACACCGAGGACTTCGCGCCCCAGCGTTTTTATCGCGACGCGAAACTGATGGAGATCGGCGAGGGCACCAGCGAGATCCAACACCTCGTCATCGGTCGGGAGATCGGGCTGTAAAACGGCCGTTCGGTGTAAACAGGTGTGGTGGCCGGTCCGAGCGTGGCTGCCAGTCCGGCAGCCACGTGAGGAGGGCGGGGAAAGGCTGGCGGTCGGTTACGAACCCGCGTACTCCTCGGGAGCCGCTTCGAACGATTCCTTGTGATCCGAACAGCAGAAGTAGTAGATCTCGTCGTCGAACTCCGTCTGGGCGGGCGCGTAGCTCTCCCCGCCGTAGCCCTCCTCGGAGCCGGGAGTGGTCTCTTCGATCTCGTTGTCACAGACCGGACAGTCGGTCATGGTAGGTATGCGTTGTGTCCCCGACGGCAAAAGTCACCGGTGTGCGACTGCCGGCCGCCGGGCGAAACCGGGTCTCGACGTGGAGTTTCGGCGGATACATACGCCCCCGATTCGTTCGTGACGGCAGATGGGTGCGACCGAGGAGAACGTCTTCGACGTCTATCGTGACCGGGTCGAGCGCCCGCTCGTCCGGTTGTTCCGTGTCTACGGGCGACCCGAGATCCGGTGGTTCGGACTCGGAATGGCCGCGAACGTCGTCGCCCGGCTCGCGAGCCTGCTTCCCCCGCTGGTGCTAGGGATCGCCCTCGATGCGATCTTCGTCGAGACCGAGCCCTTCTCGCTTCCCGTGGTTCCCGACGCGTGGCTCCCCGCGAC
Organism: Halalkalicoccus subterraneus; assembly: GCF_003697815.1. Taxonomy (NCBI): domain Archaea; kingdom Methanobacteriati; phylum Methanobacteriota; class Halobacteria; order Halobacteriales; family Halalkalicoccaceae; genus Halalkalicoccus; species Halalkalicoccus subterraneus. Next base: position 7,768 of record NZ_RDQG01000023.1, read on the forward strand.
GCAGTCGGGCCAGTTCTGGTTCTCGGCGGCGCTGATCTTCGGCGCCTTCCTCACGACGGCCCTTTTCACGTGGGTCTACGGGATCGCCGCAAACGTCTTCGCACATCGCGTGATGCACGCGGTTCGCACCGACAGCTTCGAGCGGATGCAACGCCTTGACATGCCGTTTTTCGACGACAAACAGACCGGCGAGGTGATGAGCGTGCTGAACAACGACGCCTCGAATCTAGAGGTCTTCCTCGACGACGCCCTGCAGAACTCCGCGCGGCTGGGCGTGATGCTGCTCGGGATCGCCGTTATCCTGTTCTATCTCAACGCCCAGCTCGCGTTCGTCACGCTGATCGCGGTGCCGGCGATGGTACTGTTTACCCTCTGGTTCATGCGGGTCGTCGAGCCGATCTACGTCGCCCAGCGCGCCAGCGTCGGCGACCTGAACACCCGCCTGGAGAACAGTTTAGGTGGGATCCAACTCGTCAAGACGGCCACGACCGAGGAGTACGAAACCGAGCGCGTTCGGCGCGCCTCCTACGAGTACTTCGAGCAGACGATGCGGGTAATCAAATACAACTACGTCTACCGGCCGGGCATGGAGCTGCTGGCGGGGGTCGCTTTTGGGACCACGTTCGTCGTCGGCGGGATCTGGCTCTTCTCGGGCGCGCCGGGTCCCTTCACTGGCGAACTCACGGTGGGCACGTTCGTCACGTTCCTGTTGATGACCCAGCGGTTCGTCACACCGCTCGCGGAGGTCTCGAACATCATCGACCAGTACGAGAACGCGAAGGCCTCCAGCGAGCGCGTCTTCGGGCTGATGGACATCCCCGTTCGGATCACCGACGCCCCCGATGCGGTCTCGCTCGACGATCCAGAGGGATGCGTCGAGTACGACCACGTCGACTTCGCCTATCCCGAGAACGCGCTCAAGGCGGCCGAGCAGGAGGCCTCGGGCGAGCGCGTTCTCCACGACATCGATTTCGAGGTCGAACCCGGAAATACCGTCGCGCTCATCGGGCCGACCGGCGCGGGCAAATCGACCCTGCTGAAACTCCTGTTGCGGCTGTACGAAGTCGACCGCGGCGAGATCCGCGTCGACGGCCACGACGTTCGCGACCTGACGCTGTCGAGCCTGCGGGGTGCGATCGGCTACGTCGGCCAGGACGCCTACCTCTTCGACGGTACCGTCGCCGAGAACGTTCAGTACGGTGACTTCGATGCGGGCGAGGAGCGGATCCGGGAATCCGCCCGCGCAGCCGAAGCCCACGAGTTCATCCTCGATCTGCCGAAGGGCTACGACACCCGGATCGGAGAACGCGGGGTCAAACTCTCGGGAGGCCAGCAACAACGGCTCTCGATCGCGCGGACGATCCTGCAGGACCCGGAGATCCTCATTCTCGACGAGGCGACCTCCGACGTCGATACCGAGACCGAGCGGCTGATTCAGGAGAGCCTTGACCGACTCACCGCCGAGCGCACGACGTTCGCCATCGCCCACCGGCTCTCGACGGTGAAGGGCGCCGATACGATCCTCGTGATCGAGGGTGGCCGGATCACCGAGCGGGGGACCCACGAGGAGCTTCTGGAGACGGGCGGGACCTACGCGACCCTCTGGGGTGTGCAGGCCGGCGAGGTCGAAACGGGTTCCGATTCGGGAGCCTCCGAGGACTGAAAAGCCGAACGGAGCAGTACGGTACGGTGGCCGGTCCGAGCGTGGCTGCCAGTCCGGCAGCTACGCGAGGAGGACGGGGAAAGGCTGGCGTCCTCAGCGAGCGGTTCGGATCCGAACCGCTCGCAAGTTGGCCTTTCTTAGGGACCTGAAACGGGCGACCAGCGCGAGGTCGCTTCGCGTCCCGTGAGCGAAGGCCGCTAGGCCGGGCGAGGGCTTTCTAGAACCCGACCGCCTGCCCGTCCTTCCGTGGATCCGACCCACCGATCAGGCTTCCCTCCTCGTCGCGGTAGACGACCTGGCCGCCACCCCAGTGACCACCCTCGCCGAAGAACTCACCTTCCTCGACGACCTCGTGGCCACGCTCTCGCAATCCCTCGACGACGGTATCGGGGAGCCGCGAGGTTTCGAGCGCGACACGAGTCCCGTCGAGCCAGCGGAATCGGGGTGCGTCGAGTGCGGCCTGCGGGTTCAGCCCGTCGACCATGTTGGCGGCGACCTGCAGGTGGCCCTGTGGCTGCATCGACCCGCCCATCACGCCCCACGAGGCGCGAAACTCGCCGTCCTCGCGGAGCATTGCGGGGATGATGGTGTGGAACGGCCGCTTTTCGGGCGCCAGCCGATTGGGGTGATCGGGATCGAGGCTGAACGAGTGCCCGCGGTTCTGCAGCGCAAAGCCGCCCACCGTGAGCCCGCTGCCGAAGCTCATGTAGATGCTGTTGATAAACGAGACGGCGTTACCCTGTGGGTCGACGACGGTGAGATAGGCCGTGTTCGCGTGTTCACTCGCCTTCGCACCGTACGTCTTCGCTTCAGGTCCGATTTCGCTCGCGCGCTCGCGTGCGTAATCCTTCGAGCGCATCGTCTCCGTGGGAACCTCGACGTGCGCGGGGTCACTCACGTGGGCGTAGCCGTCCGCGAAGGCGAGTTTGGTCGCCTCGATCAGTCGGTGGAGGCGGTTTTCGTCGGTCGGCTTGTCCTCGATCCCGAGTTCCACAGCGAGGTTGAGCGCTTCGAGCGCGACGATCCCCTGGCCGTTGGGCGGATGTTCGAGCACCTCGATCCCGCCGTACTCCGTGCTGATCGGCTCCTCCCAGGTGCTCTCGTGGGCCTCGAGGTCCGACAGTGAGAGCGTCCCGCCGTGGTCTCCGACGACATCGACGACCTCCTCGCCCAGTTCCCCGCCGTAGAGCGCCTCGGGGCCCTCGCGGGCGATCAGACCGAGCGACTCGGCGAACGTGGGGTTGGCGAAGTGCTCGCCGGGGTCGGGCGCTCGGCCGTCCCGCAGGAAGGTTTCGGCGCTCGTATCGAACCCGGCGATTCTGTCGGCGGCATTCTCCCACTGGCGGGCGACGTACTCGGTGACCGGGATTCCGGAGTCGGCGTACTCGATCGCGGGCTCTAAGAGATCGGCGAGGTCGACGGTACCGTAGGTATCAAGTAGCGTCGACCAGCCGTCGAGCGCGCCCGGTACCGTGACGGGCAGCCCTCCCGCGGTGGGCATGGCCGGCTCGCCGTTTTCCTCGGTGTCGGTTCGCTCGCGGTAGTCCTCGAGATCGGCGTCGGCGGGCGCCCGACCGCTCCCGTTGAGCGCGCGGTATTCGCCGTCGAACTGAGTGAGCGCGAACATGTCGCCGCCGATCCCGGTCATGTGGGGTTCGACGACGTTCAGTACGGCGGCGGTCGCGACCGCGGCGTCGGCGGCGTTTCCGCCCTCTTCGAGGGTTTTCACGCCCGTTCGTGCCGCCAGTGGATGGCTCGTCGCGACCATACCGTTTGGGGCCATGACCGCCGAGCGCCGGCCGGCGAACTCCCAGGGATACTCGAACTCCATGCCGGGCGTCCGTACCGGGGGGTATTCAATGGTGAAGAAGGGGCAAAGGGAGGCTACGGGCGATGCGGTGGCCGATCCGAGCGTGGCTACCAGTCCGGCAGCCACGCGAAAAGGGCGGGAAGGGCAAGCTCCCTAAGCGGTCCTGGCCGGAAACGAAAAGGGCGAAATACGCCTGTACAGGCGTGCTAAGGACTTTCGCGTTTAGGGGAACGTGCCGCCTTCCTCGAACGCGTTCACGACCCGCCCGATCGCGACGACGTAGGCCGCGGTCCGGAAGTTCGGCACGTCGTGTTCCTCGTACGCCTCGACGAGGTCCTCGAAGGCGGTGACGATCACGGCCTCCAGTTCGTCGTTCACCCGCTCTTCGTCCCAGTAGAAGCGCTGGCGGTTCTGGACCCACTCGAAGTAGCTCACGGTCACCCCGCCGGCGTTCGTGAGGATGTCTGGAAAGACGGTCACCTCGCGGTCGGTCAGCACGTCGTCGGCGTCGGGCGTCAGGGGGCCGTTGGCGGCCTCGACGATCACGTCGGCCTCGACCTCGCGGGCGAGCTCCTCGTCGATGGCGTTCTCGAGGGCCGCGGGCACGAGCAGGTCGACGTCGAGCGTCAGCAGCTCCTCGCCGGAGAACTCCTCGTCGGCACCCTCGTAATCGACGACGCTGCCGGTCTCGTCCTTGTGATCGCGCACGGCCTGCGTATCGAGGCCGGATTCGCCATAGATCGCCCCCGAGGAGTCCGAGACCGCGACGACCGTCGCGCCCTGCTCCTCCAGCAGATTCGCGGCGATCCAGCCGGCGTTGCCGTAGCCCTGAACGGCGACGGTGGCGTCCGCGATATCGCGGCCGAGGTAGGAAAAGGCCTCCCGGGCGGTGAGCATGGTCGAGCGACCCGTCGCCTCGACGCGCCCCTCGCTGCCACCGCTCTCGATCGCCTTGCCGGTGACGACGCCCGGCGCGGTGGTGTTCTCCAACGTCTCGTAGGTGTCCTTGAGCCAGTTCATCTCGCGCTGGCCGGTGTTGACGTCAGGTGCGGGAATATCGCGGTCCTCTCCGATGAGCGGGCGGAGTTCGGTCGCAAAGGCCCGTGTAATCCGTTCGAGCTCGGCCTCGGAGTACTCCGTGGGATCGATGACGATCCCGCCCTTCCCGCCGCCGTAGGGAATACCGACGATCGCACACTTATACACCATCCAGCCCGACAGCGCCTTTACCTCGTCACGGGAGACGTTCGGATGATAGCGGATTCCTCCCTTGTACGGCCCGCGATCCCCGTTGAACTGCGATCGAAAACCCCGAAATCGCCCCAGTGAACCGTCGTCGAGTTCGACCGAGAGGTTCGTCTCGAGGACGCGTTGGGGGTGTTTCAACCGATCGAGGACACCCTTATCGACGTCGAGATACGCGGCGGCGTCGTCGACCTGCTCCTGTAAACTCTCGAAAGGGTTGACTTCCTCGGCCATTGGTTACTTTCACACCGGGTGCGATGTTAAGCGTGCCGGAACACGGGGTTATATCGTGACGGATCAGGTACCGTCGGAATCGGCGAGGGCGGCCCGCTCGCGGATCCGTTCGGCCCGCGCGATCAGCGGGGCATCGATCATCTCCCCGTCGACGCGAAAGACGCCACGAGCGTCCCGGTCGGCCTGTTGTCGGGCGTCAAGCACTCGGTCCGCCCACTCGATTTCGTCCTCGTCGGGCGTGAACGCGTCGTTGATCGGTCCCACCTGAGCGGGGTGGATCGCCATCTTGCCGTCGTAGCCCAACTGGATCGCGAACCGGGTCTCATCGGCGAGCCCCTCTGTGTCCTCGATGTCGGTGTAGACGGTGTCGATCGCCTCGCAACCGGCGGCGCTGGCGGCGATCACGACCCGCTCGCGGGCGTAGAGGACCTCCGTTCCGTCCGAGGTGCGGGTCGCGCCGATATCCGCCGAGAGGTCCTCGGCACCGAAGACGAGCGCGTCGGTGGGGCCGTGTGAGGCGATTTCGGGTGCGGCAAGCACGCCCGCCGCGTTCTCGATCAGCGCGAGGACGGGAAGCGAGTCACCGTACTCACGGACGGCCTCGTCGAGCGCCGCCAGGTCGTTCGTCCCGGTTACTTTCGGTACCATCAGACAGTCAGGCCGGACGTGTTCGAACATCGCGAGGTCGTCCTCGAACTCGGGATTGACCCGGACGCAGACCTCGCAGTCGGGATCGAACGCCGACTCCGCGAGGATCTCGGCGACCGCCTCGCGGGCCTCGGTCTTTCGTTCGGGGGCGACGGCGTCCTCGAGGTCGAAGACGATCACGTCCGCGCCCGAACCGGGCGCTTTGCGGAGCATCTCGGGGCGATCGCCGGGTGTGAACATGACGCTTCGACGGACCATGGGGGACGTTCGGTCGCCTTCCGTATGTACCCCGACGAAGGAGAAGGAGACGTTTATGTCGTTGGCGGGCCGACATCTATCGTGGACAGTTCGACTATCGGCGTCGCGCTCCTTCAGGGGGGAGGGCTCGATTGGGTCCGGACCCTGGTCGAGACGGCGACCGGATGGCCCGGCGTCGGTATCGTGTTCGTTTACTCCTTTCTGATCGCGTTCGCGTTGCCGGGCCCGAGCGAGATCGTCCTGGCGGCGCCGCTCGATATCACCCCGTCGCGGGTGATGACGCTCGCCGTGATCATCCTAACCAGTGCGACCGGAAAGGCCATCGGGAGCGTGTTCGCGTTCCACATCGGACAGGAGGCCAAACAGGCGGGTCCGATCGTCCGCTGGCTCGAACGCTCCCGGTTCGACATCGTCGCGTGGTCCGAGAAACAAACGGTCGAGATCGCCCAGAAGTACGGCTACGTGGGGTTGGCGCTCGCGCTGTGTGTCCCGTTTTTCCCCGATACGATCTCGCTGTACGCCTTCGCCGTTTTAGAGGGGAACTACTGGCGGTTCGCGGTGGCGACGTTCGTCGGAAGCCTCGGACGGCTGCTCGTGACGCTCGGCCTCGTCGGCGGGTTGACGAGCGTGATATAGTACGGACGAGCCGCGAACGCCAGCGTTTTCGGGGTTCGTACCGATCCCGAACGCATGTCCGGTCTGTACTACGAGGACGTTACGGTGGGCGAGACGATCGAACACGAGAAGCGTCGCACGGTGAGCGAGGCGGACAACCAGCGCTTCTGTGATATGACGATGAACCAGCAGCCCCTCCACCTCGATTCGGCGTTCGCCGCCGAGAGTCAGTTCGGCGAGCGCATCGTCAACGGGTTGTATACGATGAGCCTCGCCGTCGGGCTCTCGATCCCCGAGACGACCGACGGAACGATCGTCGCGAACCTCTCATACGACGACGTTTCACACCCTGCACCGGTGTTTCACGGCGATACGATCCACGCGCGCTCGACCGTGACCGAGAAACGCGAAACCAGTGACGGGGAGCGTGGCGTTGTCACCATGCGCGTCGAGGCGTTCAACCAGGACGACGACCTGGTCTGTGAGTTCGAGCGGACCGTCCTCTCGCTGAAGCGGGAGCACTAGGTCGCAGCGAGAAGCAGCGCCGCGTTGATCAGCGAGGCGATGGTCCAGGGAATCGCCAGCCCGAGCGGAACGACCGCGGCGTAACTCGCCGGGAGGACGCTCCGACCGAGAAAGCCGACCCCGAGCGCGAACAGTTTGAGCGCGCCGAGCGCGACGTACCCGAACCGCTCCAATCCGAACCGAGCGATCGGGTTCCCCTCGATCAACCCCCGCTCGATCCCGTGATACGTGAGAACGGTGTCCGCAAGCATCGACGCGAGGACGACCCCCCAGAGCGCCGTCTCGTGTTCGGCGAGCGCCTCCCAGATCCCCACCTCGTGTGTCGACATCCACTACACGTGCGTGAACTGTCGGTATTGTTATCGATCGCCTAGGGACCGATGGGAGGGACCCTAAACGTCCCTTCCGATCCGGCTCGCGCCGACGGGTGGTTCCCCACCCTGGGTGACAGCGACAGATGATCGGTGGCTCAGAGAACCGTCCCGTGTTTCTTCTCGGGGAGGTCTTTTTCGAGCCCCTCGTAGAACGCAAAGCGGTTGACCAACTCCTCGCGCAGGTCGCTCGGCGGGACGATATCGTCGATCACGACCTCGCTGGCCATTCGGTGGACGTCGATGTCGTCTCTGTATTCCTCGCGCAGGTCGGCCTCGCGTTCGGCGCGCTCTTCGGGATCGTCGATGTCGTCCAGTTTGTTGCGATAGACGGCGTTGATCGCGGCCTCCGGTCCCATGATGGCGATCTCGCCGGAGGGAAGCGCGATCGTGCTCTCGGGGTCGTATGCGGGCCCGCTCATCGCATAGATGCCCGCACCGTAGGCTTTCCTGACCACCACGCACTGTTTGGGCACCGTCGCCGAGGAGGTCGCGTAGATCATCTTCTTTCCCTTCTCGAGGATGGCGTCCTTTTCCACTCCGGAGCCGGCCATGAACCCCGGCGTGTCACAGAGATACAGCAGGGGAACCTCGTAGGCGTCGGACTTCCAGATGAACTCGGCGGCCTTCTCGGCGGCGTCGGGGAAGATCGCCCCCGCGCGGTGGTTCGGCTGGTTGGCGATAATTCCCACAGGACGGCCGTCGATCCGGGCGTAGGCGGTAATGATCTCCGCCCCGTAATCGGGTTTGAGCTCGAAATACGAACCCCGGTCGACGACTCGCTCGATCAACTCACTCATGTCGTAGCCCCGATTAGGTTCTTCAGGCACGACCGAGTCGATCCCCTCTGGTGAGCGTTTCGGCGGCTTCGCTTCTCTTCGTGGGGGTTTCTCACCGGCCTTATCGGGCAGGTAGGTGATTAGCTGGGCGACGAGGTCTCTCGCATGCTCCTCGTCGCGCGCGACGAGGTCGGCGCTGCCGGAGTGTTCGGCGTGGACCCGCGGCCCACCCAACTCCTGCATGTCGATCTCCTCGCCGGTGACCATTTGGACCATTCGTGGGCTCGCGATCGCCATCGCGCTCATCTCCTCGACCATCACGGTAAAGTCGGCAAAGACGGGGGTGTAGGCCGCACCCGCAATGCAGGGCCCGTACAGCACGCAGATCTGGGGGACTCGCCCCGAAAGCATCGAGTGATTGTAGTAGTACTTCCCGATCCCCTCCCGGTTGGCGAAGAAGCCACGCTGTTGGTCGATTCGACCCCCTGAGGAGTCCATCAGATAGAGGACTGGCTTCCCGTTTTTCAGCGCGCGCTGTTGCATCCGGAGGAACTTCTCCACACCTTTGCCGGCCATGCTGCCGGCTTTCACGGTGAAGTCGTTGGCCATGAAGTGGACCTCTCGGTCCTCGAACTCGGCGGCTCCCGTGAGCAGGCCGTCGGCGGGCAGTCGATCCTCGGAATCGAACTCGGCGAACCTCCCGTCCTCGAACAGGGGTCCGTCGGGGAACCACAGGTCGAGCCGGTCCCGAACGAACAGTTTGCCCTGTTCGGAGAGGCGCTCCTTGTACTTCTCGGGGCCGCCGCGCTCGATATCGGCGATCTCCTCACAAAGGAGGCGTTCGCGTTCCGTGGGTCCGAGGTCGTCCTCGTATTCGACCGTTGCCTCCCGTATGGCGGTCGGTTCTTCGTCGTCGCCGACGTAGATCTCGACCTCGTGTTCGACGTGTGCTGCGAGCGCGGCGGCGATCGCGGAGGCCTCCTCCTCGCTCGCGCCCGCGCTGATCCGGACGTCCATACCCCGTTTGTGCGGGGTGATTTGAAACCGTTTTCCATTGAAGATTCGTCCTCGTGGGTTCCCACGCCGAGGATCGCCACCACCTTTTAGTGACTCACTGTAATTAGATCTAATTACAATGGTGGGCGAGAACACAACAAGAACCGACGAGCGAGTCTCGCGCCATGACCTGCTTCTCGGGCTGATTCCAAGCGCGTACGCCGTCGGCCTCGCCGCACAGGCGGTGCTTTCGGTCTCCCTTCCGGCGGTGTTGGTTCTCGCATCGCTCGTCGCTGCCACGGGCGTGCTCGATGCGGTCGTCGTCCACCCGCCCGCGTAGTGCCTCCCGAATAGCAGGTGCAAGAACAACGTTTAGGCGGTGTCGGCGTTCACAGTCGATCACAGGATGAGCGCCACGACATACGATCTTCGCGAGCGGATGGCAACGGTAGAGGAGGCGTCGGCTGATCGAACGGCACTCGTCACGGTCGCGATCCCGCCCGAGGAGGACCTCGAAGCGGTTCGAAACCGGATCGAACGCGATCACGCCCAGTCCGAGTACGGCGATTCGGGGCCGACGAACAGCGACGTCGAGGAGTCGCTCGAAGAGCTTCGACGGATCCTGCGCGAGTACGAAACCGTTCCCGAGAACGGACTCGTCGCCTACGTCGGCGTCGTCGACGAGGAACGGGTGGAGTACGTCTTCGACGATCTGCCCGCCCCGATCGAGGCGTTCGTCTACGAGCAGTCGAACGAGTTCGACACCGAGCCCCTCGAAAGCATGACCGAGCCCTCGGCGACCTACGGCCTGCTCGTCGTCGAGCGCGGCAGCGCGGCCCTCGGACGACTGGAAGGCGAGGAGGTCGTCCCGATCGACACGCTGGAAAACGAGGTCGCCGACGAAACCCCGACGGAGGACAACGCGCCCGAAGGCGTCGAGGGTGGGGACCTCGAGGGACGACAGACCGAGTGGAAGGAGGGCTTTTTCGACGACGTGGCCGACGCGGCAGAACGGGCCTTCCTCGGTGAGGACCCCGTCGACGAACTCCTCGTTGGCGGGACCGAGATCACGGTCGAGGAGTTCACCGGCGACGACCGCCTCGACCACCGGCTTCGTGACCGACTCGCCGGCACCTACACCGTCGAGTACGCCTCCGAACAGGGACTCAGACAGCTCGTCGATCGCGCCGAGTCGGAGCTGACCGACGCCGAGGACCGACCCGCCCGCGAGGCGCTCGATCGCTTCTTCGACGCGGTCGACGACGGCGAGGAGGCCGTTTACGGACGCGAGGACGTCGACGAGGCACTCACATACGACGCCGTCGAGACGCTGCTGCTCTCGGAGTCGGTCCCCGTCGAGGAGGCGAGCGAACTCGCCGAACGCGCCGAGGAGATCGAGGCCGATCACGTGGTCATCCCCATGGAGATCGAGCGTGGAGAGCAGTTCGAGCAGGCGTTCGGCGGCTACGGCGCGCTGTTGCGTTTCGAGATCGAATAGGCCGCCTCCGTGTCCGGCGAATGACACCGAACCGGCGGTTCGATGGTGGGACTATCCGCCGTCGGATCGTCCGACGCAGCGGCCGTATAGCCACCACGGAGCATCGAGCACCATTAGCAGTACGAGAGTCACATCGAGTCCCAGTACGAACCCGTCAGTAACACGTAACGAGAGCTACACGGCGAGGGCACTGATGGCGACCCTCCGTACTCGGCTCGGATTCCACTCGAAAAGGGCGGATCGAAGCGCGGACATCGCTCGAACAATAGATCCTCTCTGACCTGTTCGTTTCGGGCGCACTTACGGGACCGTTTTCGGCGGGCGCTGGGAGGTTCGTCGGTCGGGGATCAGTTCAGCGTGTCTTCCAGTCGGTCGATCAGTTCGGTCGAGCCGACGTAGACGGGTACGCGCCCGTGGAGTTCGTCGGGGTCGATATCGAGGATCGAGCGCTCGCCGTCCGAGGAACGTCCGCCGGCGGTCTCGACGATATACCCCACTGGATTGCCCTCGAACTGGAGGCGGAGTTTTCCCTCGGGGGCTGACTCCAGAGCGGGATACGCGAAGATTCCGCCGTAGGTGAGTACCTGATTGACGTCGCCGATCATCGAACCCCCGTAGCGAAGTCTGAGACTCTCGTCGCTCTCGATCCTCTCGACGAAGCTCGAAAAGTCGTCGGTCCAATCGGGAACTCGGCCACCAAACCCGTAGACGGCGGGATCGTCGGGCAGGGAGAGATCCGCACGGACGGATTCGCGCTCGCCGTCGGTCACGACGTACTCGGTGACCTCACCCTCGGCGGCGGCCGCCATCGTGGTGATCGGGCCATACAGGACATAGGTCGCCCCGACGAGGTCGCGCCCGGCGGCGGGAAGCGGGGCGTCGTAGACCCCGACGATGGTCCCCATCGTGTTGTTCGGCTTGAGGTTCGAGGAGCCGTCGAGCGGGTCCACCGCGACCGAGAGACCGTCCCCCGTATCGACCGCCTCCGCGGTCTCCTCGCTCGCGTACTGTCCGACCCCGTCGATCGCGCCCAGACGCTCCTCAAGGAGATCGTCGGCGTAGTCGTCGGCGGCGAGTCTGAGCTCGCCGCTGGGGTTCTTTCCGGCGGTTTCGGCCCGCCGTCCGGGGAGGGCGGCGCGGATCTCGGGGGCGGTGCGTGCGACGGCCTCGAAGACAGCCTCAACGGTGTCCGAGTGATCCCCCATCAGTCGTCGGAGGGGGCGGCCGTTTCGGTTGCCGCGAGCGCGTCGGCGGCGCTCGCCTCCTCAAATATCACCTGTTCGAGTCCATCGAGCAGTGCCGTTGGGTTCTCGCGCTGGAAGACGTTCCGACCGACGGCGAGCCCCGAGGCCCCGGCGGAGATCGCGCTCTCGACGGTCTCGAGAAACTCCCTGTCGCTCGCTTTCGACCCGCCGGACATCACGACCTTGCTCTTTCCTGCCATCGCACAGGCGTGTTCCATCGCCTCGGAGGAGCCGGGATATTTCACCTTCGTGATGTCCGCGCCGAGTTCCAGCCCCAGCCGGGTGGCATACGAGATCACGTCGGGCTTGGTGTCGTTTTTCAGCCCCTGCCCGCGCGGGTACGACCACATGACGACGGCCATGCCCTCGTCGCGGGCGGTTTCTTGGACGTCGCGGAACTCCTCGGCCATCTCGACCTCGTGGTTCGAACCACCGTAGAGGGTGAAGCCGACCGCGTCCGCACCCAATTCGGCGGCGTATTCGGGCGTGCAGTTGACCGCCGAGTCGTACTCGCCCATCCAGAGGTTCGAGGTGCCGTTGACCTTCAAGAGGAGATTTACGTCGTCCTCGTAGGAGGGGTAGTACGTCTCGGCGATGCCTTTCTGGACCGCAACGGCGGTGACCGCGTCGTGGGTGGCAGCCTCGAACACGCGCTCGGGGTCCATCGTTTCCGGAACCGGCTCGAAGTCCACGGGGCCGTGTTCGAGCCCGTGGTCGTACGCGAGGATCAGTGCCTTCCCGTCGCGGACGATCGGGGAATCGGTTAGCGGGAGCATCTGTTTCAGGGTTCAGTTACCTGCTATAAGAATCTACTGCCGTGCGTTCGTGGTATCAGTATCCTATCAGGCGAGTAGGAGGGCTGTAACCCGGACGACGACCAGATGAGGAAAATAACTAGCTACTAGAATAGTAAATTTCGTCCGGCACGTTTAGGACCGTTCCTGATGAACGTCGCGTATGAACCTCGATTCGATCGGGAAGGTCGGCGTCGTCGGCGCGGGGACGATGGGAAACGGCATCGCCCAGGTCTGTGCGGCGAGCGGCTACGACGTGGTGATGCGCGACATCGAAGAGGAGTTCGTTGAGAACGGGTTGGAAGCGATCGACGACAGCCTCTCCAGGTTCGTCTCGAAGGATCGACTGAGTGCTGAGGACGTAAAAGGGGTCAAAAACCGGATCACCGGAACGACCGATCTCACTGATCTCGCGGACTGCGATCTCGTGATCGAGGCCGCCGTCGAGAAAATGGGGATCAAACGGGACATCTTCGCGGACTTGGAGGACGTCACCGACGAGAACGCCGTGCTCGCGACCAACACTAGCACACTCTCGATCACGACGATCGCGAACGCGACCGAGCGCGAGGACCGGGTGATCGGTCTTCACTTCATGAACCCCGTCCCGATCATGGAGGGTGTCGAAGTCGTCGTCGGCGAGAAGACCGGCGATGAGACGGTCGAACTGGCCCACGCGTTCGCCGAAGACCTCGGGAAGACGACGTGGGAGTCGGACGACAAGCCCGGCTTCGTCACCAACCGGATCCTGATGCCGTGGATCAACGAGGGAATCCGTGCGTTCGACGAGGGCGTCGCCTCGAAGGAGGACATCGACGCGGGGATGGAGCTGGGAACGAACGTCCCGATGGGCCCGCTGACGCTCGCGGACCACATCGGCCTCGACATCTGTCTCGATGCCAGCGAGACGCTCTCCGAGGAGCTCGGTGACCGGTACAAACCCGCCTACCTGCTGAAGCGAAAGGTCGAGGCGGGCGACCTGGGCAAGAAAACGGGGACGGGCTTTTACGAGTACAAGTGAGCGACGAGAGCGAGGAACTGGCCGAAGCGCTGTATCGCGAACTCGAAGCGACCGAGGACCTCCCGATCGATCGGAAGGCGAACCGGTGGCTCGGCGAGGCCCAGGCGGTCGCGGAGGCGATCCGCGACGTGTCCGGAGACGCGCGCCACAAGGGGGCGAGAGACGTCGTCCGCCTGCTCTCGGAGGTCGAAAGAACGAACAACGATCGGGCAGACGAACACGTCGAGCGGGCGAAAGGGTTGGCCGAGCGGCTGGCTCAGACCTGATCGAACGGGCGTTCCGCGATCGTCGTCCGCAGGTCGCCGACGACGGCGGCGTCCGTCTCGTCGACCATCCGCTCGACGATGGCGTAGACTTCTCCCCGGGCGATCTTCACGCCCACCTCCGAGAGAGCGTCCTCCGGACGGGCCGAAAGCTCCCGGAGGGTCGCGACCGCGAGCAGGTAGGGGATCGCCCACGCCGCGAGCCGGTTGCCGTCGATTTCGGGGAGGGTTTCGAGATAGCGCTGGGCATCGTCGAGATACGTCCGTGCGTGGTCGGCGGTGCGCCGAACGACCGGCGCGGCCGCCGCGTCGGCGAGCAGTCGGTCCTCCGGAACGCCCTCGGAGTCGAGCCATACGGCGGGGAGATAGACGTTGTCCTCCTCCCGGCGGTCCGTGTAGACGTCCTTCGAGATGTTCACCAGTTGGAGCAGGAGACCGAACTGCTCCGCGTTCTCGTAGAGAGTTCGCTCGACGGCCGGGTCGACTTGGTCAGCGCTCGAAACGCTTCCGTCGGCTCTGGCGGCGACCCCGGGGCTCGGCTCGCCGGTGCGATCCCGACAGATGAGGTTCGTGATGAGGATTCCCACGGTTCCGGCGGCGTAGTAACAGTACTCTTCGAGTTCCTCACGGGTCTGGAGTCGGAGCCCGCCCCGGTCGCTGTAGCGTTCGACGAACAGCGCCATCCCGGAGATCAGTTCGAGAACGGGCGGACGAATGGCCTCCTTGACGCCCTCGGACTGGCGTTCGAACGTCTGGACGACGCGAGGGGCCTGCGAGACGACCTCCCAGTCAGCGGTTCGACCCCCATCCCCGTCCTCGGGGATCCACTCGGCGACGTCGTCGGAAAAGGCCTCGATCCCGGTCGGGTCCGTCGGGTCGAGGACCGCGTAGTAGGTCCGAAGCAGCGTCGATTGGGTCTCCGGCGGGATGTGGCGGGCGTCCTCAATGGTATCGGCGATTCGACAGAGCAAGTAGCCCACGCAGATGTACGACGACATGGGCTCCTCTAGGACGTCGATCGTCAGCGCGAACGTCCGTGAGACGCCATCGACCGCCTCGTGACACCATTCGAGGTCGGCAGTCGCTTCGGGCAACGAGTTCCGGGGAGATCCAGACATGACCGTTGGGGTTCCTATGGGTCGGAGGTAAAAAAACCCACAGGACCCGGCCTCGACCGTTAAAAGCGGTAGACTGTCGCTTTCACGAGGACAGGATAGGACAGTCGGCCGTCCGGAATCCGGTTCGATGTACCTTCGCACACTCGCCCTTCGGACGGAGACGCCCCACGACCGGCGTATCCGAAATCGAACCCGAAACCTAAAGCATCAACCGGGAAGATCGGTGGTATGGATTTCAGTCTCTCCGCCGAACAGAAACAGATCCACGGAATGGTCGCAGAGTTCGTCGACGAGGAGATCAAACCGCGCGCGAGCGAGATCGACGAGACCGACGAGTTCCCCCAAGATCTTGTCCGTGAGATGGGCGAGTTGGGGCTGATGGGGATGCCGTTTCCCGAGGAGTACGGCGGTGCGGGCCTCGATTATCACTCGTATGCGATCGGCCTCGCGGAGATCGCCCGGGGGTCGGGCGGGCTCGGCACCGTCGTCGCCGCCCACGTCTCGCTCGCGGGCAACATGCTCTACGAGTTCGGCAACGAGGACCAGAAGGGGACGTACCTGACGCCGCTCGCGGAGGGACGGGAGATAGGCGCGTTCGCGCTCTCGGAGGCCGGCGCGGGAAGCGACGTGCCCGCAATGGAGACGACTGCTCGAAAGGACGGCGAGGAGTACGTCATCGACGGCGGGAAGCTCTGGATCTCCAACGGGTCGGTCGCCGACACCGTCACCCTCTTCGCGAAGACCGACCCCGAGGCCGGCAACAAGGGGATCTCCTCGTTCATCGTCCGGCCCGAGGAGGACGAGGGCTTTGACGTCGAGGGCACGGAGCACAAACTCGGCGACAAGGGCTGTCCGACCGCGGAGCTCCGATTCGACGGGATGCGGCTCCCCGAGACCCGACGGATCGGCGAGGAGGGCGAGGGGTTCGTGCAGGCCCTAAAGACCTTGAACGGCGGGCGGATCACCATCGCGGCCCGCGGGGTCGGTCTCGCACAGGCCGCGCTGGACGACGCCCGCGAGTACGCGAACGAGCGCGAGCAGTTCGGCCAATCCATCGGCGAGTTCCAGACGATCAAACACAAGCTCGCGGACATGGACACCAAGCTCAGCGCCGCGCGCCTGCTCATGCACCGGGCGGCCGATAAGAAGATCCGCGGCGAGGACTACATCAAGGAGGCCGCACAGGCGAAGCTCTATTCGAGCGAGATAAGCAGAGAGGTCGCAAACGAGGCGATCCAGATCCACGGCGGGTACGGCTACACCACGGATTTCGACGTCGAGCGCTACTACCGGGACGCCAAACTCAACGAGATCTACGAGGGCACAAGCGAGATCCTCCGGAACACGATCGGCGACAAGGTGTTAGACTGACCTGACGACCTGATTCCGCTCAACGAATCCCGTGTCGTGCCGTTCCGACGTCCCGTCGGACTCGACTGCGTACTCAACGAATTCGACCGGTATCCCCACATCAAATGAGAGTGATTCGTTCGTCGCGGCCCGCCCGATAGCGCTTTCGGCCGATACTCAGTCCGTGTTCGTCGGCCGTCCCGACCCCGGCCACAGGCCCCGGTCACGGATCGCGAGCAGGAGCCGTGAGACGACGCTCAACAGGGGGAGTTCGAGCAGCGGGCCGATGACGAGCGCGAGCGGGATCAGCGGCTCGTGGGGAAAGGCGACCACCGCGATGGCGAGCGCCGTCGGGGAGTTGCGCGAGAGGATCGTACAGTCGAGACATGCGACCTCCTCATAGGAGAACTCGAGGACGCGGCCGATCCCCAGCCCGAGCAGGAAGTTGACTGCATAGAAGACCAACACGGGGACGGCGATCAGCGCGAGCACGCCCGGCTCTTCGAGGACGATCCCTCCCTGTGAGGCGAACATGGCGGCGATCGCGAGACAGAGGAAGACGATCTGGACCGGGGCCAGCCGCGAGGCCACGGTCCGGTCGAACCACTCCTCCCCGCGAGTTCGGATCGCGCCGCGCCGAGCGAGCGTCGCGGCGGCCAGCGGCACGACGAGCACGAGCAGGACGCTTTCGACGAGGAGGTCGAGCGGGAGCGAGACGAGGGTGCCCGCGAAGACGTAGAGGTAGACGGGCAGAAGCAGGAGCTGGAGGACGAGGTTGTAGGGAAGCAGCGAGGTCGCGAGCGACACGTCCCCGCCAGCGATGTCGGTAAAGACGAGGTACCAGTCGGTACACGGCGTCACCATGAGCATGAGCAGCCCGACCCACAGCGCCGGCTGGTCCCGGAGGAAGAGCGCACCGAGGAGCACGGCGAAGATCGGGTTCCAGACGAAGTTGATCGCGAGGCTCGTGCCGACGACCCGCCGGTTGCGAAACGCGTCCGTAAGCC
Source organism: Halalkalicoccus subterraneus (assembly GCF_003697815.1). Lineage (NCBI taxonomy): Archaea > Methanobacteriati > Methanobacteriota > Halobacteria > Halobacteriales > Halalkalicoccaceae > Halalkalicoccus > Halalkalicoccus subterraneus. The sequence goes on from NZ_RDQG01000023.1 coordinate 25,207, forward strand.
TCGACAACGGAACCCGTGCGAACGCACCGAAGAGCATCATCATCAAGAAGACGAGGATCAGCGACTCCGCCACCGACGACACGCCCGGAACCTGCCCGGCGGCGAGCCCGCCGAGGACGGCCAGGATCACGAGGACCGTCTGGTACTTCTCGAGGAGGTCCACTACCCCCGGTTCGTCCTTGACGCCGATAACGACGCGGGTCACGACCGACAGGTTGGCCTTCCCGTCCCGCGAACGGAGGGTATGACCGAGACGGACACTGACGAAATCACCGTCGACTACCGCGAGACCGACACCGAGCGCGTCCTCGAGTTCGAGCGCGAGGGGCGAGTCATCGAGATCGCACAGAACCGCGAGGGCTACGCCATGCTGATGGTACGCGAGGGCGGCGACGAACTGGAGCGCTACTACGGCTTCGACATGGCGCTGGATCACGCCGCCGAACGGCTCGGGGTGCGACCTGCTGCCCTCCCGGTGCCCGATCCGGCGTCGGACATGGGACTGTGATTCGTCCACATTCGGCAGCCCTTTATCCGCCTATCGTCTACGAGTGACCATGACAGGTGTACGAATCGCTGGCACGGGACACACCCACTTCGGGCAGTTCCCCGAGCGCACGGGGCGGGACCTCTTCGCGGAGGCCAGCGGCGAGGCCATCGAGCAGTCGGGTATCGACCGCGACTCGATCGAGGCGCTCTTCTACGGGAACTTCATGGGCGAACTGGCGGAGGACCAGGGCCATCAGGGCCCGCTAATGGCCGAGATGGCGGGGATCCGAGCGCCCGCAACGCGCTTCGAGAGCGCGTGTGCCTCGAGCGGCGTCGCGGTGCGCGAGGCCGTCAAGGACGTCCGTAACGGCGAGGCGGACGCCATCCTCGTCGGCGGGGCAGAACGCATGACCAACCTCGGGACCGCGGGCGCGACCAAGGCGCTGTCGATCGCCGCCGACGAACTGTTCGAGATCCGTGCGGGAATGAACTTCCCCGGCGCGTACGCGTTGATGGCCCAGGCCTACTTCGACGAGTACGGCGGCGACCGGGAGGACCTGGCCCACATCGCGGTGAAGAACCACGAGAACGCCCTCGAGAACGAACACGCCCAGTACCAGCGTGCGATCACCGTCGAGGACGTTCTGGAGGCTCCACCCGTCGCTGAACCGCTCGGGCTCTACGACGCCTGCCCGATCACCGACGGCGCGAGCGCGATGGTGCTCGTCAGCGACGAGTACGCCGAACGCGAGGGGATCGACGCGCCCGTTTCGATCACGGGAACGGGCCAGGGCAGCGATCGGATAGCGCTCGCGGACCGCGAGTACCTCGTGCGCACGCCCGCGGCCACCGCGGCCGCCGAGGAGGCGTATGCGGATGCCGGAATCGGCCCCGAGGAGGTCGAAGTCGCGGAGGTCCACGACTGCTTCACGATCGCCGAGGTGCTCGCGGTCGAGTCGCTCGGCTTCTTCGAACACGGAGAGGGGATCGGGGCGGCCCGCGCGGGCGAGACGACGAGAGAGGGGCGGATCCCGATCAACCTCTCCGGGGGCTTGAAGGCGAAGGGCCATCCCGTGGGGGCGACCGGGACGAGCCAGATCATCGAGCTCTCGAGGCTGCTGGCGGGTGAGCACGTCAACAGCGACGCCGTTCCCGACGCCCGCATCGGCCTCGCGCATAACGCCGGCGGCACCGTCGCGAGTACGACGGTTCACGTCTTGGAGGTCGCGCCATGAGCGAAGCGAGGCGCCACGCGCCTCGGGAACGCGATCGGACCACGTCCGCGAGCGAGTGTAACGGGCGACTGGCGCGATTACGCCAGAGCGGGGCTCTGGCGGTAGTCGCACGAGGGAGCGTGAGCGAGCGAGTGTGGGGACGACGGAACGGAGTTCTGGAGAGGGAGTCATGAGCGAACAACGCGACGAGGGCTACGACGAGTGGATCGCGGCGATCGACCGGGGCGAGGGCTACGCGCTCGAATGCCCGAACGGACACGGATCGCTGCCGCCGCGCAGGCTCTGTCCGGAATGCGGTGATCCCGACCTCGAAGAACAGCCGCTACCCGACAGCGGGACGCTCGATACCTATACCCGAATTCATGTCGCGACCCCCGAGTTCGTCGATGACGCCCCCTACACCGTCGCGATCGTCGACTTCGGAATCACCCGTCTGACCGGCCAGCTTCGCGGGGTTGAGGAACCCGAGGCCGGGATACGCGTGGACGTCGGGGTCGAGGAGCGAGAAACCGAGGACGAACCGTTACTGGTCTTCCGACCCGCGTAGCTCCTCTCGGATCACGCCGACGAACTCGCGAGGGTGTTCGACGTGGGGCAGCAGGCGGGCGCGGTCGATCACGACGAGCTTCGCGTCGGCCGTCTCCGCGAGGGTGCGGCCCTGCCTGAGCGGCGTGATGTCCGCTTCCCGGCCCCAGACGAGCGTCGTCGGCACGTCGAGGTCCGAGAGTTCCTTCCCGAGATCGATCGGTCGGTCGAGAAAGCCGCTGATGAACGAGGCGGGCGCGTAGCGCGCGCCGGGCTGGTGGGCACTCACCCACTCGTAGTCGAGGGTCTCGTCGGTGAGGTTCGCCATGTCGTAGTAGCCGTGGTCCGCGTTGAAGTACCGGATCGAGGGCTTGCTCGCGATCAGGTTGTACAAACCAGTACCGACGACGGGGGCTCGGAGCAGCGAGCGCAGGCGCGGGCGCTTGGTCGGCATCGTCCGTGCGGTCGGGCAGACGAGAACGAGCCGCTCGAAATCGATATCGGCGGCGGCCTCGACGGCGTACGCGCCCGACAGCGAGGAGGCGATGCAGGTGGCGTCCTCGACGGTATCGCGCGCGAAGTCGGCAAGAAACGCGGAGTAGAGCTCCCCCGAGTACGAAAGCGGCGGGCGCTCGGAGTTCCCGAAGCCCGGCAGGTCCGGGGCGATGACGTGAAACTCCTCGGCGAGGTCCTCGACGACCGCCGCGAACTCGTGGCTGGAGGCGGCGGCGTTAATCCCGTGGACGAGCAGGAGGTCCGGGTCGGTCGGCTCGCCGGATTCGGTGTACGAGACGTCCATGCCGCGCCAGCGGTAGGTGTGCTGGCGGCCGGGGAGGGCCGACGAGAGCGATCCGGCACGACTGGCGAGCGTTCGGTTACCGGTTGCGGCGAGGCCGACGGCGGCCGCGCCGGCGCCGACGAGGCGTCGTAGCTTCATGCTCGGTCCATCGGACGGAGGGGTCTTAACCCTGATCGACCGCGCTGTTCGGCCAGTTCAATTCCTTCTGCAGATAACAGCCGTCTTCCAGACGGCGTTCGAACTCACGGAGCCGGGACGCCCGCTGGTCGCCGTCGAGTTCGAGTCGGACGTGACACGCTTCGTCGTCGATCTCGGAACGTGGCCCGACCGGACCGACACGGGGGACGATCCGAGATATCACGTTCGGATCCGACGATACTCGTGGCAGGATTCGGCGGCGCCGGCGACCGAGACCGCGATCGAGGTCCCCGGGTTCGGGAGTTTCGATCACGTCGGCTGAGCTATCGCGGCGATGGTTCCGCCTCCTCGCGTGCGAGACACTCCGCCAGTGGCTCGATGATTCCGTCGGCGACCGTGTAGGGATCGGTTTCGCGGGCGACGATCCGATCGACCAACTCCTCGATCCCGCCGCGGCGCTCGATCTCTCCCTCAAGCAGTCGGCCGGCGTCCTCGCGAAGCAGGGTGCGGACCTCTTCGGCGTAGCGGGTGCGCGCTTTCTCTTCGAGCGCGCCGGAGGTCTCAAGGAACTCGCGATGGGCCGAAAACGCATCGAGCAGGTCGGAAAGTCCCTCGCCGCTCGTGGCCACGGTCTCGACGATCTCGGGGGTCCACTCGCCGTTGTCGCGGCCTTCGAGCATCTCCGAGAGCTGTTTCACGGTTCGATCGGCGCCGGCCATGTCGGCCTTGTTCACGACGAACACGTCGCCGATCTCCAAAATGCCGGCCTTGAGCATCTGGATGTCGTCGCCGCTCTCGGGCTGGACGAGGACGGCGACCGTGTCTGCCGTGCGCACGATATCGACCTCGTTCTGGCCCGCCCCGACCGTCTCGACGATGACCCGGTCGATCCCGAAGGCGTCGAAGGCCGTGATCGCGTCGCCGGTCGCCGTCGAGAGTCCCCCTAACTGGCCGCGAGCGCTCATCGACCGGACGAACGTGTCCATGTCCCCCGTAGTGGAGGCCATCCGGATCCGGTCGCCAAGCACTGCGCCACCGGTGTACGGCGAGGAGGGGTCGACCGCGATCACTCCTACTGTAAGGCCCTCATCACGGTAGGATTTGGCGAGTTTGTCCACGAGCGTCGACTTTCCCGCGCCCGGACTCCCCGTGATTCCGATGACCTCGGCGTCGCCGGTGTGTTCGTGGAGCGCGGCCACCAGGTCGCGGTAGCCCGGCGAGCGGTTCTCGATCCGCGTGATCGCCCGCGCGAGCGCGCGGTACTGCCCGTCGAGGAGGTTCTCGACGAGATCGGCGTCGGGGCTGCTCATCGCTCGGGGGCGTTCTCGCGAACGAACTCGATGGTTTCGCTCATGGGCGTCCCCGGTCCGAAGATGGCGTCGACGCCCGCCTCCTGAAGCGGCTCTTTGTCTTTGTCGGGGATCACGCCGCCGAGGATGATCAGCGTGTCCTCGAACGCGCCGTACTCCTCGAGTCCGGCGACGATCTTCGGGACCAGCGTGTTGTGAGCCCCCGAGAGGATCGAGATCCCGAGCACGTCAACGTCCTCCTGGACCGCCGCCTGGACGATCTCGTCGGGCGCGTTGTGCAGCCCCGAGTAGATGACCTCGAAGCCGGCGTCGCGGAACGCCCGCGAGATGACGTGAGCACCACGATCGTGGCCGTCGAGGCCGACCTTCGCGACCAGACACCGGATCGCCCGCTGGTCCTCCTCGACGCTCATTTCGATCGCCTCCACACGGTGTTCATGGCCGTACTTTTCCGTCGAGGGGTTTCACTGTAACGGACGTCCATTATGGAGATCGGAAACGACTGATGAAACCCAATTCGGTTATACCATCGTATCGTGTCACCTCGTTCGGTTTCTGGGAAGGGTCATACAGTTCCGGCGTATAGGGTCCGTAGTGGCCGTTTCAGTCCGAATTACTGAATCCCGACGGATCGAGTTCTCCGCCAACGAGGTGACCGGTGCGGTCGGTGATTCGCTTACGGTGTTGCCGATCGTGGTCGCGCTGGCGCTGTTGACCGAGATCTCGCTTCCGCACGTACTGGTCGCCTTCGGCGTCTTCCAGATCGTGTGGGGGGTCTGGTACGGTCTGCCGATGTCGGTCGAACCGATGAAGGCGCTCGCCGCGCTCGCGATCGCAGGCGCGCTCTCGTATGCGGAGCTCGCGCTCGCCGGCCTCGTGTTGGGAGTCGTGTTTCTCGCGATCGGGACGACGGACACGCTGTCCGTCGTCGAGCGCTGGATCGGCGAGCCGGTGATCCGGGGGATCCAGTTCGCGGTGGGACTGATCCTGCTGGAGACCGGCCTCTCACTCGCGGCGGGGGACGTGGCGCTTGCGGCCGTCGGACTGGCGGTCGCGCTTGCGGTCATCGCGTTCGGCTACGGGAACGCGAGCGCGCTCGTCGTACTGGCGATCGGCACGGGGATCACCCTCTGGACGGCCGGATTCCCCGCCATCCTGTTTCCCGGCGTTCCGCCGACACTCGCACTGGGCGAAGCGCTGACGTGGAGCGCGGCCGACGGGATCGTCGCGCAGTTCGCGATGACGATCGGCAACGCGGCGCTCGCGACGTCGCTGCTCTTTGCCGATCTGTTCGACGAGGACGTACCGGCCGACGACCTCGCGACGAGCATGGGCGTGATGAACCTGCTTACGGTCCCGCTGGGCGGGATCCCGATGTGCCACGGCTGTGGCGGCCTCGCAGGCAAGTACGAGTTCGGCGCGCGCACCGGCGGGGCGAACGTGATCCTCGGAACGGGTTACATCGCCCTCGCGTTCGTGACGACCGGCGCGCTCGTCGCCGCCTTTCCCCTGGCGATGCTCGGAGTGTTGCTCGCGATCGTCGCGGTCTCACTCGGCGCGAACGTCCGGGAGTCGTCGAACCTCCCGCTCTCGGTCGGTATCGGGCTGCTCGCGCTGGTCTGGAACATCGGGGTGGCGTTCGCGCTGGGGATCTGTGTGTATCTCCTGTTCGAACGCTACCGACGCGGGGCGTGACTCAGGGATCGGTCGGGACGACGGCGGTCGACTGGATCCACGCCCGGTCGTTCTCGGCGTCCTGGATCACGGCGATCGTCCGCGACTCCTGGCGGTACTCGCTGTATCGATATCTGTCCCCCTCCCACGGGCGTTCGGTCAGTTCGTCGGCCACACCGTCCCCTCGGCAGTGAGGTATGATAAGCCTTGACAAATCAGTCCGTCTCCGGGAGTGCGTACGCGCCGGCGACGAGGAAGACGACCGCGAGCCCCGAGAGGATCGCGAGGTCGGTCACCCAGGGCCCACCCGACACCGTGACCTCCCGGACGCCCCGCGAGAAGTAGGTGAGAGGAAGGAGGTCGATCACCGGCCCCATCCACGACGGAAGGAGCGCGGGCGGAACGAACGTCTCGGCGAGAAACAGCATCGGCAGCGCGACGGAGTTGGCGGCGGCGATCACGCCGTCCTGGGAGTCCGCAATCCGGCCCAGAAGCGCGCCGATCCCACAGAAGACCGCCGAGCCGACCAGTACGAACGGGACCAAAAGCGGCGAGAGGGAGAAGGTGGCGTCGGTGAGCAGCCACAGCACGGCGATGAGGATCGCACTCGCGATCCCGACGAGTACGGCGTTGACGAGGGTGTGTGCGAGCAGCCATTCGGTCCTCTTGAGCGGCGTCGTCGCCAGCTTCTCGAATCGGTTTCCCTCGCGGTGGCGCGCGACGGTGCTGCCGACCCGCGAGAGCGGCGTGAACAGGACGACGACCGCGAGGTAGCCCGCGAGATAGTACTCGGGCGGTTCGGTGAACAGTCCGCCGCCCGTGGGATCGGTCGTCACGAGCGCGCCGAAGATGACGATCAGGATCACCGGGAAGAAGAAGGTGAAGAAGACCGCGGTTCGCCGGCGGACGAAGGAGTACCACGCCGCGACGAACTCCGCGCGGGTGCGCGAAAGCGAACTCATCGGGCCCCTCCGACCGGGGCGGGTTCCTCGGCGGCCCGCTCGCCCGCGAGTTCGAGATAGACGTTTTCGAGGGAGGGCTGGGTCCACGAGAGCGACTCGTAGTCGATGTTCGCCCGTTCCAGTGTGGCGACCGCCTCCCCGATCTCCTCGGGACTGATACCGTGGATCGTGAGCGTTCGGTCGCTCGCGGAGACGCGATATCGACTTCCAGCGAGCGCGTCGGCTCCGGCGTCGGTCTCGACGACGAGTCTGCTCTCCCCGCCGTGGTCGGCGACCAGCGCCCCGGGAGAACCGACCTCGACCAGCCGGCCGTCGGCGAGCAGTCCGACCCGATCGGCGAGCTCCTCGGCCTCCTCCATGTTGTGCGTGGTGAGAAAGACGGTCGTACCGTCGGCGGCGAGGTCGGCGACGAGCCTCCAGAGGTCCCGGCGGCCGGCAGGGTCGATTCCAGTGGTCGGCTCGTCGAGGAAGAGCAGATCGGGGTCGTTGACGAGCGCCGTCCCCACGCAGATACGGCGTTGCTGCCCGCCCGATAGCGTCTCGTACCACGAATCGGCGTCGTCGGCCATCCCGACCTCCGCCAGAACGTCCACGACGGGGCGAGGCTCGTCGTACAGGCCGGCGTAGTACTCGAGCAGTTCGCGGCCGGTGAGGCGTTCGGGTGGCGAGAACGCCTGCGGAAGGAGCGAAATCCGGTTCTCATCGACGGATTCGGGGGAGGATCCGAATACGGAGACAGTCCCCTCGACGTCGGTAGTGCCGGTCAGCGCGCGCACGAGCGTCGTCTTGCCCGCGCCGTTCGGGCCGATGAGCGCGAACACCTCGCCACGCTCGACGGTCAGGGAAACGCCGTCGAGGGCGGTCGTGTCGCCGTAGCTCCGGGAGAGTCCCTCGGCGACGAGCGCGTCGTCCATATCGGGAGAAGTGGCGAGGCCGTCCTAAGGGGTTCGATCCGTTACCGGCGCCGGTAGCGGTTCCGGATCAGGATCACCCTGACGTATCGCGAGTCGAGGGACGGGATGGGTGATACCGTCTTCCGAACTCTATATAGTACACGGTAGAGATCATATAGAAATGACGCGTATATATGGTTCGATGCTCATACATATAGATCATAGCAACTGACATACCCGTACTGGCGTTTGATACACTCGATGGCCCACGACTCAGGGTATCAGGTCGATTCGGTATCGCGGCGAAAGTTCCTCCTCTCTTCGGGTGCCGTCGGGGCGACGGCGCTCGCGGGATGTAGTTCGGACGCGAACGACGGTGGCGGCGGTGGCGGTGGTGATGGCAACGGGAGCGGTAACGGAAACGGGAGCGGAGACGGGGGCGGAGACGGTTCCCAGAACCTCTCGGGGGACATCCGGATCTCCGGGAGCAGCACGGTCTACCCGGTCGCCCAGGAGGTCACTCGGCTGTTTCAGGAGGAGAACTCCGACGTGAGCTTCAACCTCACCCGCGACGGCAGCGGCGGCGGGTTCGAGAACGTCTTCATCCCCGGCGACAGCGACCTCAACAACGCGAGCCGCCCGATCGAGGAGGGAGAGCTCCAGCGGTGTCGCGACAACGGGTTCGAGCCCGTCGAATTCTTCATCGCACAGGACGCGCTGACCGTGGTCGTGAACAACGAGGCCGACTTCATCGACTCGATTTCGCTGGAGGATCTCGAGACCATCTGGTCGGCCGAGAGCGCGCCGGAAAGCTGGTCCGACGTCAATTCCGACTGGCCCGACGAGCCCTTCGACCTCTACGGTCCCGCGAGCACGTCGGGGACCTACGACTACTTCATCGAGGCCGTTCTGGGCGAGGACGGGCAGATCCGCGACGACTTCGAGGGCACCGAGGAGGACAACCTCATCGCGCAGGGCGTTTCGGGCAACGAGTACGCGTTTGGCTACCTCCCCTTCGCCTACTACACGAACAACCCCGACAGCGTCAAGGCGCTGACTCTCAGCGAGGGTGGCGGCGATCCCGTCGAACCGAGCCTCGAGGGCGCCCAGAGCGGTGATTACCCGCTCGCGCGCCCGCTGTTCTTCTACGGGAACATGAACATGATTCAGGAGAAAGAGCACCTCCAGGCGTTCCTCGAGTTCTACATCAACGAGGGCGACGAGGACTACATCGCCGACGATATCGGCTACGTCCCGAGCAGCGACGAGATGGTCCAGAACAACCTGGACGCCCTCGAACAGGCGACCGCCGGCGAGTACGAGTACAGCGCGTAGCGTGGGTCAGTTCCCCGCGACCGAGTCGCCCTCCTCCCCTCTTTGACAATGAGCAATAGACAAGATCCGGAGGCGAATTCGCTCCAGCGGAGCGGGTTCGTCGTCCGGAAGGAACGGCTGTACGGCGGTCTGATAGCCGCGTGTGCGGTACTGACGATCTTCGTGACGGTTGGAATAGTTCTCGCGCTGTCGGGCCAGGCGATCGCGTTCTGGTCGGAGATCTCCCCGATCAGGTTCTTCACCGGTACGCAGTGGAGCCCGATCATCAGCCAGAACTACGGCGTCCTGCCGCTGGTCAGCGGGACGCTCATCGTGACGATCTGTTCGGCGCTCATCGCGCTCCCGATCGGGCTGGCGGCCGCGATCTACCTGAGCGAGTACGCGAGCGCGCGTGCCCGCTCGATCCTCAAGCCGGCACTGGAGGTACTGGCCGGCGTTCCGACGGTGATCTACGGGTACATGGCGCTCGTCTATATCACGCCGCTGTTCGGGAACGTCCTCCCGCTCTCGGTGGGACTGATCCCGCCCGGGGTCCCGGTCCTGCCGGAGTTCACGTTGGTCGTGCCCGCACTGCGGACGTTCAACGCGCTGTCGGCGAGCATCGTCGTCGGGATCATGATCATCCCGATGGTTTCCTCGATCAGCGAGGACGCGCTGAGCGCGGTGCCCGACTCGCTTCGGGAGGCGGCCTACGGCCTCGGCTCGCGGAAGTTCGACGTCTCGACGCGGGTCGTCGTGCCAGCCGCAACGTCGGGAATCGTCGCCTCGTACGTGCTCGCGATCTCGCGGGCCATCGGCGAGACGATGGCGGTGACGATGGCGATGGGGATGAGCCCACAGATGCCGTACTTCCCGAACGTCCTGCGGAACCTCGCCGAGTCAAGCCAGACGATGACCGCCGCGATGGTACAGATCGCGGGCGCGGATCAGACTCCCGGAGCCACCTACGAGGCGATGTTCGCCATCGGAATGACGTTGTTCGCCATCACGCTCACGATGAACGTGCTTGCGGAACTGGTCCGACGCCGCTTCAGGGAGGCCTACGAGTGATGTCCACGGAAGATACCACCACCGATCGGCTGCAACGAACCACGAGGCATCGATTCGACCAGCTGAAGGGCCAACTCTTCGAGGCGCTTCTCGTCGTCGCGACGCTCGTCGGAATCGTTTCGTTGCTCGTGTTGTTCGGGTACATCGCCCTCGACGCGTTTCAACCGATGACGGCGTCGGCTCAATGGTACCTCCTGTACTTCGGGACGCTCGTGGCGCCGAGCGCCGCCTTCACGCTGTACGCTCGCCGTCGCCCGGCGGTCAGGGCGGCCAACGCCAGGGCCTTTGCGGTCGTCTTCGGCAGCCTCGCGGTGAGCCTCGTTACCTACGTCGTCGTGGACTCCCTGAGCCCCTACGACGTCCTGATCTACGCCCTGTTCGGCGCGATCCCCCCGGTCCTGATCGGGCTCTACGGTCGCGAGCGCCACAGTCAGCTCACTGGTCCGGCGATCCCGGTGTCGATACTTCTCGGGCTCGCGCTCGCGGGCGGGCTCTACGGCGTGCTCCGCCCGATCGTCGGTTTGACCGCCCACTGGATCGCCTACGTCGGTATCGTGACGCTCCCGGTCGCGGCGATCCTGGGGGCGCTCGAGACGCACCGCCGGTCGCGTCGGGAGGGCGCGTTCGTCGCGACGGCGGTTTTCCTCGTAACACTCGCAGTCGCCGTCGGCGGGCTCGCGACGGGACGCGATCCGTCGCTCTGGGTCGTCCTCACCTCGGCGTTCGTCCTCCCGGTCGGCTACGTCGTCGGCGAGACGGTCCTGACGGATGAGGAGGGCCGGATCGGCGTCCTCGGCCCGTTCATCGTCATCGGCGGCGTATTGCTGGGGGCGGCCCTCGAACGAGCACTCGGGATCCAGGGCTTGGAGGGATTTCTCACACCGTCACTACTGTTGAACTCCTGGGACGGCCTCAACGCGATCAACGCGGGCGTCTACCCGCAGATCGTCGGCTCGATCGTCATCGTCGGGTTCATGTCGATCATGGCGTTCCCCGTCGGAATCGGCGCGGCGGTCTACCTCGAGGAGTACGCGCCCAAGACGGGTCCGTTCGGGCGGCTCGCGACGCTGCTCGAGGTGAACATCTCGAATCTGGCCGGCGTTCCGTCGGTCGTCTACGGGCTGCTCGGGCTGGCGCTGTTTCGGAACACGCTCGGGTTCGGGTCCGGCGTCGTGATTGCCGCCGCGGGAACGCTCGGCTTCCTCATCCTGCCCATCGTCGTCGTCTCGACACAGGAGGCGATACGGGCGGTCCCGAACTCGTTGCGCGATGCGGCCTACGGAATGGGCGCGAGCCGCTGGCAGGTGCTCCGTGGCGTCGTGCTTCCCCGTGCCGTTCCGGGGGTACTTACCGGTACGATCCTGTCGCTCGCTCGTGCGATCGGCGAGACGGCGCCGCTGGTCATCATCGCCGTCGCGACGACGACCTACACGCCACCGTCGGGTTTGTTCTCAAGTGCGACCGCGCTACCGCTGCAGATCTTCGCCGCCCGCAGCAACGTCGACGCCGCGTTCAGACACGGCGTCGTCCCGGCGGCCGCGATCGTGTTGCTGGCGCTGATGCTCGCGATGAACGCGAGCGCCGTCCTAATCCGCAACCGGTTCGATCGCGAACACTGAGCACCGGACGGTGCCATCGACGAATCGCCCGAAGCGTTCGCCGGGAGGGTGATGGTTTAGGTGATCGAGCCTGCAGGGAGCGTATGGAGTATCACAACCTCGGTTCAACCGGGACGACGGTTTCGGAACTCTGTTTCGGAACCTGGCGCTTCGGAAAGGAGAGCGGCGGCACCGTCGAGACCGACAGGGACACCGCCCGCGAGTTGCTCGATACGGCTTGGGAGCACGGTATCAACTTCATCGACACCGCGAACGTCTACGGCACTCCCAACGGAACGAGCGAGGAGTACATCGGCGAGTGGCTGGAGGATCACGACCGCGAGGAGTTCGTGCTCGCCTCGAAGGTGTACTTCCCCTTCGACGGGTGGGGCGAGCCCGGCCCGAACGACTCGGGGCTGGGGCGCAAACACATCCGCGCGCAGATCGAGGGCACCCTCGATAGGCTGGGAACGGACTACCTCGATCTCTACTACATCCACCGCTTCGACGAGGACACCCCCATCGAGGAGACGCTCGATACGCTCGATACGCTGGTCGAGAAGGGCAAGGTGAACTACCTCGGCGCCTCGACGATGGCCGCCTGGCAGCTGACGAAGGCGCTGTGGAAATCGGAGGTGGAGGGGTTCGAGCGCTTCGAGGTGACCCAGCCGCTCTTTCACGCGGCGTATCGCGACGACGTCGCGGACTACCTCGACGTCTGTGCGGATCAGAACCTGGCTGTCTGTCCCTACTCGCCGCTGGCGGGCGGCTTCCTCACCGGCAAGTACGAAAAGGAGGGTGAGGAAGTCGTCGGCCCCGAGGGCTCGCGCGCGGATCTGGACGACCGCTTCGAGGACTACTACGTCTCCGAACGCGGCTGGCAGGTCTTAGAGGAGATCCGCGCGGTCGCCGACGAGGCGGGCGCGACCCCCGCACAGGTCTCGCTGCGCTGGCTGATGGATCAGGAGGCGTTCTCGTGTACGCCGATCGTCGGCGCGCGCACAACCGACCAATTGGAGGAGAACGTCGGCGCGGTCGAGGTGGACCTCTCACGTGAGCAGCGCGAGCGGATCGAGGACGCGCGCTACGAGGAGGAAGGGCGACGCTTCGGTCACTAAGTCACTGACCGCGGCGCTGTTCGCGTTTCCGGCGCCAGCGCACCTCGCGGTCGCTCATCCCCTCGTTTTCACCTTCATCGTCGTTCGTCCGCTCGCGCTTGAACGGTCGCCAGTACAGCAGGGCAATAGTGGCGAGAAAGATCGCGGTACCGGCGACGTACGACTGGAGGCTCGTGGCCACCGCGGTTCCGGCGCTGCCGAACGCGCCGACGAAGATCGGCGCGATCAGCGGCCAGACACACGAGAAACACGAGAAGAGGCCGATGACGCCCCCGAGCGCGGAGTCCGCGGCGTCGATGAGAGTCGCGTAGACGAGATACGAGAGGGCGACGTAGCCGACGACGAGGAACGGAACGAGCGTAAATCGGACGAACTCGCCGTTGTACGAGATGATCGGGCCGATGCCCGGGGAGGGCATCGAGACGTCGAGCCCGGTCGGGAGCTGTGGGATCCCCGTCCAAGCCAGCCCTCCGAGGACGAACAGCGCCAGCAGGTAGCCGACCGCGACGGCGCCCGCGATATATCGGTGGCGCTTCGTTCGAGGATCGGGGTTCGTCCGCAGGATCGCCCAGAGACCGACGTTGATCCAGATAAACGGATAGACGACCGCGAAGACGCTCTCGACCCGTACGTCCGCGATGAGGTGATAGACCACCAGAACGGCGAGTTCGGTGTTGACGAGCAGCCCGCCGTACAGCAGCGTCGAGGTCCGCGGGCGGAAGCGGTCGGGGAGCGAATCGAAGTCGAGGGTGCGGGTCATAGGGCGAGCGCATCGACGATGATCGCCAGCAGCAGCATCCCCAGATAGGCGTTCGAGGCGTGGAACGAGCGCATCGCGGCGCTTCGGGTCTGCTCGCGATGCAAGCGCATCACCTCGCGCAGGAAGATCGCCCCGAAGACGACGCTAGTAGCGGCGAAGAGCCAGCCCAGCGTGTCGACGGCCGCCAGCAGGCTCGCGGCGACCAGCGTCGCGCCCAGGTAGTAGACGATGTGCTTTCGGGTGAGGCGCTCGCCCCGCACCACGGGCATCATCGGGAACCCGCCGCGTTCGTAGTCGTCCTTGTACGCGAGCGCGAGGTTGTAGAAGTGTGCGGGCGTCCAGCAGAAGATCACGCCCGCGAGCACCAACGCCGGCAGGCCGATCTCCCCCGTTGCGGCGGCCCAGCCGATCAGCGCGGGCAGGGCCCCCGCGGCCCCGCCGATGACCGTGTTCTGGACCGTGTTCGGTTTCAAAACGAGCGTGTAGACCACGCTGTAGAAGACGATCGCGGTCAGACCCAACAGCGCCGCAAGCGCGTTGACGAAGACGTAAAACGTCGCGAGCGAGGCGAGTCCCAGCAGCACGCCGAACGCGAGCGCGTTCCTGACGGAAACGATCTCGGTCGCCAGCGGGCGGTCGGCGGTGCGTTTCATGCGCTGGTCGACGTCGCGTTCGAGCACGTGGTTGAAGGTGCCGCTCGCGCCGATGGCGAGGGTACCACCCAAGAGGGTGGCGACGATCGTGTCGACGGTGAGTGCAGGGCCCACTGCGAGGGCCATCGCCGCGGCGGCGACGAGGCAGAGCAGCCACATCAGCCGCGGCTTCATCAGGCTGAAGTACGCCCCGAGCGTCGCCCGCAGGCCGGTCGTCGATCGTGGCTCGGGAGTCGGGGCGTCCGGACGATCCCGGACCGGTTCGGGGTCCTTGGTGAGCGGTTCGTCGCGCTCGCGGGTGGGGAAACGGCGTTCGAGCGACCACGCGAGACCGACCAGTAGCCCGCCGAAGATGAGGGTCCCGACCAGCAGGTGAACCGCCGAGATCGTCGGTGGCGCACCCGTCGTGGCGACGACTGCACCGATTCCGACCTGAACGGGGTAGAGCCCCGCGGCGACGAGGAGCGCTCCGCGCACGCGCGGTGGCTCGCTTCGCCACCCCATGACGACGCTTGCGAGGGCGCCGACCCCGACGAGCGCCGCGAGCAGGCGGTGTGTCCACGCGATCGTGACGGCCGTCCCGGCAAAGGGGTAGGCGCCGCCGCAGGCAGGCCACGTCGAGCAGGCTGCGGTGGCGTCGGTGAGCGCGGTCGTCGCACCCGCAATGACCAGCAGATACGCACCCATCGTCGTCGCCGCGAGCACGGCGAGGAAACGCGACCGGTCGGCGATCGGTTCCGTAGACACGTCTACTTCGGACTTGGTGTGGGCGTACTTAGCCTCCGCGGTCGCGTCGTCCGACCCGAAAACGCACACATTTATGCCCGTTCTCGCAAAGCAACGGGTATGAAACGGACCCGGAGCCTCCTCGTCCTCTGTGTGGGGCTTTTTCTGTTCGCCGTCGAGCCGGTCGCGGCACAGAACTCGATCAACGACCAGCTCATCGGCGAGTTGAACAACGTCCTCCTGTACGCCGCGATCCCGATCACCCTGCTGGTACAGGCGGTCCTGATCTACGCGGTGTTCAAGTTCCGTAACAACGACGACCCGCGCCCGACCCAGGAGAACCGCCGACTCGAGATCACCTGGACGGTCGCGACCGCGATCGTCCTCCTGTTCGTCGGACTCGCGTCCTATCAGGTGATGGCGGATCCCTTCATCACCGCCCAGAACGACGACGTCCCCGGCGAGGACGCCGTCGAGATCGACGTCGTCGCGTACAACTACGGCTGGGACTTCATCTACCAAGATGAAGGAATCGAATCGACCAGCTCCGCGACGATCCCGACCGACACCGAGATCTACTTCAATGTCGGGGCCAGCGAAGAGCAAAACTCCTACATACACGGGTTTCACGTCCCTGACCTCGGGTTGAAACAGGACGCCAACCCGGGCCAATCGAACACGGTGAAGACCGAGGTGTACGAGGAGGGCGAATACCAGGGCTACTGTTCGAAGTACTGTGGTGTGGGCCACTCGAGCATGTACTTCACCATCGACGCGGTGAGCGAGGACGAGTACCAGCAGTGGGTCCAGGAGCAGCAGTCCTCCGGCGGTAGCGGCAACGAGAGCGGTGGCAACGAAAGCAGTGGCAACGAGAGCGGCAATGCGAGCGGCGGTAACGAAAGCAGCAACGCTAGCGGCGGTTCATAACGTTCAAACGCATTTCCTTCTCCGGCCCGCCCGTCCGACGAACGCTCCATTTCTCCGAAACGTGTGTCCGACCCACATGCCGGCTGGGTTACCGTTATCACGGTTGCTGGCGTATCGACGACCATGCCAGAAGAAGTACTCTTCAAGACCGAACAGTCCCGCTCGCGCGAGGAAATCGCCACCTACCTCCGAGCGGTCGCCGACAAGCTCGATGGGAACGGCAGCCTCACTCTCAGCGCCGGCGACGAATCGGTGGATCTCGCGGTCCCCGACCGGCCCACCTTCGAGATCAAAGCCGAGCGCGAAAGCGAGGGAAACGACTCCGAACTCAGCGTCGAGTTCGAACTCGAATGGGACGAGGGCCAAGAGGGAGAAAGCGGGACGAGCGGCGATCTAACCATCGAGTGACGTCAGTCGGGCTGCATCGATAGCCGCACGTTGAGCACCTCGCGAGTCCATCGATGGTCGAATATCTCCGGAAGCAACTGTGGGCGTCATCCGTTTTCATCCGTGAGGCCGTCCCATCTTCGGCATCGGTAAACGGGTGTGTACGCGGCAGGTTCGCTGTCGATCACGTTTCATCGCTGCGTTACGTCCCGTTTCATCGCTCAACAGCGCGCCTGCGTCGGCCCACGGGTCCCGATGAGGGTTAAGGACCAAGTTCAGTTGGTGTCGACACAAACGATAGCCCCAGCAGTGAGGGGTGGAATAGGGGACAGAGAAGATCGAGAAGGCGACCGCGCTACCGTCTCAGATGACCGCGCCGAGGTAGAGGACGACGACGAGGAAGATCCAGACGACGTCGACGAAGTGCCAGTACATCGAAACCGTCGAGACGGAGGTGTGACGTTCGGACGAGTACTGCCCGTAAAGCGCCCGAAGGAGGAGGATGCCGATGAGAACGGCCCCCATCGAGACGTGCAGCCCGTGCAAACCAGTCAGCCCGTAGAAGGCACTGGCGTACAGCGCCTCTTGGGCTGCGGCCAGCGTGAAGCCCTCGTGGACGATGAACTCGTAATACTCGTAGCTCTGTCCGATGAGGAAGACCACGCCGAGCATGAAGGTCGCGGCGAGACCGAGGGTGAAGTTGCGGTGGTTGTCCTTGAGCAACTGGGAGTGCGCCCAGTGGATCGTCCCGCTGCTCAGAACCAGAATCAGCGTGTTCGCGAGGACGATCTCGCTGATGATGGGGATCTCGACCGAGCCGAGCGTGACGGTGCCGGCGACGAGCGGCCCCGAGATCACCTCGAAGTCCGCGGGGGGCCACGAGACGATACGGATGTGGAAGTAGTAGACGAAGACGGCGCCGAAGGTCGCGACCTCCGTACACAAAAAGAGCACCATCCCCCAGCGGAGGCTCGCGTTGCCGTGGTCTTCGGCGTCCCAGAACGCCTTGACGAACGCGTGGTACGTCCAACCGTACAGTCCTGCGAGGAACGTGGCGACGCTCACGGCGAAGACGCCGCCGCCGACGATCGGTGCGAGCGCGAGCCCGCCGAGCGAGAGGATTGTCAGGGCCGCGCCGACGTAGATTCCGGAGGCGCCGATGGCAGTGATGAAGGGCCACCAGCTGGCCTCACCAAAGCCCTTCGGCCAGTCTTCGACGGCCGGGAGGTGGTGGCCGTGGTCGTCGCCTGAGTCTTCGGAGACGGTCATGGAATCGCCTTTCGCGTCGATTACCAAAAAGCCTCCCAACCGCCGCCGCCTCCGGAAGCTACAACAGACCGTCCTCCCTATCGGCGGTATGGTCGAGTACGCCCTCGACGGCGACGAGACGGTCCACACCTGTCCGCACTGCGAGCGCCCGTTCGCACGCGCGGAGTACGTGACGCTCCACGCCGGTCTCGACCACCCCGGAACGCTCTCGGAGGAGGATCGCGAGCGATTCGCAGCGGCCTACCGCAGCGAAACCGCCGGAATCAGACGATTTCGATTAAAGGCGATCGGGACCCTGATCGGTCTGTATTTCACCTTCCTGTTCGTCTACCTCGTGGTCGCCTAGTTCGATGGGTTTTCGGTTGGTTGTTCCCTATGGTGGGTATGGAAGAACAGACGGGGCTGAGTGATCAGTACCGAAAGGCCAGCCCGTGGCCGCTGTTTATCGCACTGGGGCTCGCGGTCGCGGAGGTGGGCGTCATCTTCGATCTCGTTCCGATCGCGGTCGGCGGGATCCTGTTGCTCGTCGGCAGCCTCGGCGGGGTCATGAGCGAATCCGGTTACACGGCGACGCCGTGGCGATTCATCGGCGCTCTGGGTGGCGTCTTCGTGATCGTCGGAATCGCCCTGACCGTGCTGTACCCGCTGGGTGGCGGCGGCGCCCTGAACATCGGCTTCCGTGGCGTGGCATTCGGCGTCGCAGGCTTCCTGTGTATTGTCGGGGCCCTTGGCGGCCGCTTTGTCGTCGAAGATCGATCCTCGGTGTGAGGACGGAACCACTAGCTATTTGATTGCCGACCGGGTACGTCGGGTATGAGCAGACTGCTCGACGACCGCGTCTTCAACAAGGAGACGCTGCTCGATTCGACGGTGAACCTGGTCCCGTTCGGTATCCTGGCGTTCTTTCTCGTCCTGTTCATCGTCGCAACGCCCGACGGCTGGAAGGACGGGTCGCTGATGAGCATCTACATGCTGACGCTGGTTATCAGCATGAGCTGGGGGCTGCTTCACCTGACGTACGCGACCGCAAAACGGATCTGACAGGTCACCGGCGGACGGTTTTCACGCCGGCGGAACCTAACGTTTCATTACGCTCCGATACTGAGGACCGACCATGCAGATAGACGGACAGATAGCTTTGACCGTCCTGATGGGGTTCCTTCTGCTGATCGTCGCAGGGTGGATCGCCCGCATCGAGGACTGGCGTTCATACACGCCGCTCGCCAGTGGGGGTGGGCGCGCGGTCGACGATACCGCATACGAAACACAGGAGAAACCGGGGGGAATCGTCCGTTGGCTGACGACGGTCGACCACAAGGACATCGGCATCCTCTACGGTGCGTTCGGGCTCTTCGCGCTCGCGTGGGGCGGCGTCTCGGTGACGCTGATGCGGACCGAGCTGTTCACGCCCAACTCGACGTTCCTCGACCCGACGACGTACAACGCGTTGATGACGAGCCACGGCATCACCATGCTGTTCCTGTTCGGGACGCCGATGATCGCCGCCTTCGCGAACTACTTCATCCCGCTTCTGATCGGGGCCGACGACATGGCGTTTCCGCGAATCAACGCGATCGCCTTCTGGTTGCTGCCGATCGCGGGGAGCCTGATCTGGATTCCTTTCCTCTTGATGGCGTTCGGCGTCGAGCCGGCACAGACGGGCTGGACCATGTACCCGCCGCTCTCGGTCGACCAGAGTGCCCTTGGAGTTGATTTCCTGTTGCTCGGGCTGCACCTCTCGGGGATCAGCGCCACTCTCGGTGCGATCAACTTCATCGCGACGATCTTCACCGAGCGCGGACCCGACGTCGGCTGGGAACGGCTCGACATCTTCTCGTGGACGATGCTCACCCAGTCGGGGCTGATCCTGTTTGCGTTCCCGCTTCTGGGGAGCGTCCTGATCATGCTGCTGCTGGATCGGAACCTCGGGACGACGTTCTTCACCACCGATGGCGGGGGGTTCATCCTCTATCAGCACTTGTTTTGGTTCTTCGGTCATCCCGAGGTCTACATCCTCGTGTTGCCGCCGATGGGACTCGTGAGTCTGATCCTGCCGCGATTCGCCGGGCGTAAACTGTTCGGCTTCAAGTTCGTCGTCTACTCGACGCTCGCGATCGGGGTCCTCTCCTTCGGCGTCTGGGCCCACCACATGTTCACGACGGGTATCGATCCGCGGATCCGCGCGGCGTTCATGGCGGTGTCGCTCGCGATCGCGGTACCAAGCGCGGTGAAGGTCTTTAACTGGGTCACGACGCTGTGGGCCGGACGCATCCGACTGACGGTGCCGATGCTGTTCTGTATCGGCTTCGTCTCGAACTTCATCATCGGCGGCGTAACGGGCGTGTTTCTCGCCTCGATTCCCGTCGATCAGGTGCTCCACGCGACGTACTACGTCGTCGGGCACTTCCATTACATCGTGATGGGCGCGATCGGGTTCGCGCTCCTGGGTTCGGTCTACTACTGGTTCCCGCTCGTCACCGGGCGGATGTACCAGCGCAAACTCGGTCTGGTCCACTTCTGGCTCAGCTTCATCGGGACGAACGTGACGTTCTTCGCGATGATCCTGCTCGGGTACGGCGGCATGCCACGCCGATACGCCGAGTACCTGCCCACCTACATGACGCTCCATCAGGTGACGACCATCGGGGCGTTCCTCATCTTCCTCGGTGGACTGGTGTTCGTCTGGAACGTCGTCCAGTCGTGGCTCGAAGGACCGCGCGTCGAGGACGGCGATCCGTGGAACCTCAAGGAGGACGGACTCACGACAAACGAGTGGACGTGGTTCGAGGACAAGATCGAGACGCGGCTCGCGACCGACGGTAGCGGCGAGACGGACGACCAGACGATGGCCGACGGCGGCGAGCAGATGGAAGACTGAGAAAGCGAGTGTCTAGCCCGTCGCGACGATAAAGAACGCGGTCACCGCCATCAGAACCGCAATACCACCGAGAACGAGCGCAAGCAGTTCCTTTTCGGTCAGCTCTCTGTCGAGCATATTCGAGGTCGGGCCGCCGGAGGGAAAGCCTCATCGTTTCGCCGGACGAACCGCCCGTGTGAACGAATCTGCCGCCACCACGACGCGGAGCGTGTCGGGTCAACAGCTCGTCATCGGGCTCTACGTCGGACTGGTCGCCTTCGCCGGATGCATGGGATTCATCCTCGGCGCAATAGTCGAAGACCTGCGATCAGTCGCGATCCTCGGCCTGATTTCGGTGCCGCCGACGCCGGCGGGAATGGCCCTCTACGGTTCGGTGACGATCGCCGCCCTTCTCGGCGTGTTGCTGCTCGCGGTCCGATATGTCGCACCCGAGCGCTAATCTCGACGACGATCACCCCTCGCCGACCATCCGCTCTTCCTCGTCCCACTCGCGCTGGCGGAGCTCGAACTTCTGGATCTTGCCGGTCGCCGTCGTCGGAAGCTCGGAGACGAACTCGATCTCGTGGATGACCTTGTAGCCGGCGAGGCGCTCGTGGGTGAACTCGGTGATCGCCTCGGCACTCACGCCGGGTTCGTCGGGATCGCCGTTGGCGGGCACGACGAACGCCTTCGGGGTTTCGCCCCACTTCTCACTGGGTGCGGGGATCACCGCGGCGTCGGCCACGGCGGGATGCTCAAACAGGGTGTCCTCGAGTTCGATGCTCGAGATGTTCTCGCCGCCCGAGATGATGATGTCCTTCTTTCGATCCTGGATCGAGATCATGCCGTGTTCGTCGATCACGGCCAGATCGCCGGTGTGGTAGTAGCCCTCGATCCGGTCGGAGAAGGCCTCCTCGGTAGCCTCGGGCTTCTCCCAGTAGCCGTCCATCACCTGGTTGCCGCGGACGACGATCTCGCCGATGGTGGCGTCGTCGCGGGGCACGTCCTCGCCGTCCTCGTCGACGATCCGCACGTCCGTACCGAGGTAACCGAGCCCCTGGCGCTTCTTGATCGCGAACCGGTCGGCCCCCTCCGGCAGGAGCCGTCTCGCGTCTGAGGTCGTGATCAGCGGGCCGGTCTCGGTCGCACCGTAGACGTGCTTGAGATACCAGCCGAACTCGTCCTCGATCGCCCTGATAGTCGCTTCCGGTGGCGCGGCACCGGCGGTCGCCGCCCGCACGGGGTTCGCTCCCTGAGTCCCCTCGCCGGTCTCCTCGTAGCGCTCGATCAGCATGTTCAACACGGTCGGCGCAGCGCAGAGATAGGAGACGTCCTCGCTTCTGATGGTTTCGAGGATCCACTCGGCGTCGACTCCACGGGTACAGACGTGCGTCGCGCCCATGCCGGTGATCGCGTAGATGTGGCCCCAGCCGTTGACGTGGAACATCGGTAACGTCCAGAGGTAGACGTCGTCGTCGCGGATCTCCTGGTGGACGCTGATGAGATAGGCGTGGAGCGTCTCGGTCCTGTGGGTGCGACAGACCCCCTTCGGGTCGCCCGTCGTCCCCGAGGTGTAGTTGATGGTGATGACCTCGTCCTCGCTCATCTCGGGGCGGTCGTACTCGCCGTCCCGATCGATCAGTTCCTCGAAGTCCTCCCATTCCCCGTCGGTGGCGCCCGCATCGTTCGAGATGTAGAGTTCCGTGGGGACCGATCCTCGAACCGGTTCGATCTTTTCGGCGTGTTCGTGGTCCGCGATGATCGCCGTCACGCCCGCGTCGTTGAGGATGTACTCGAAGTCGTCCGGGACGAGCCGGTAGTTCAGCGGCGTGTGGATCGCGCCCAGTTGCATGATCGCGTAGGCGGCTTCGAGATGGTAGTGGGTGTTCGGATCCAACACCGCCACCCGATCCCCCTTTTCGATCCCCCGCTCCTGCAACGCCGCCGAGAGTCGGTCCACGCGCTCGCCGAGTTCGTCGTACGTAAAGCGCTCGCCCGTCGTCGCCACCACGGCCTCCTGATCACCGTAGTGGGTGCGCGCGCGGTCGAGAAAGTCAGTCGTCAGCAGTGGCTTGTGCATACCTCGCCTAACGATTATCACAAATAGTGATATACGTTTTCGTCGGCGTTCGAGAGCAGTTACCGCGCCAGTCCGGCAGTTTCCTGATAGGAACCGTGCTCGGCCTCGAAAACGGCCATGATCTCGCCCATCGTCGCATAGGCCTTGACGGCGTCGACGATGACCGGCATGACGTTCTCGCCCTCGCGGATCGCCTCGCGGAGCGAATCGAGATGGGACTCGACGGCCGCGGCGTCGCGTTCGGCCTTGACCTCCCGAAGGCGTTCGGTCTGGTGGTCGTAGGCGGCCTGCTCGTCGACGTGCAGCACGTCGGGGCTGGTGTCCTCTTCGAGAGTGTAGCGGTTGACACCGACGACGACCTCCTCGCCCTCTTCGACGCGCTCCTGATACTCGTAGGAGGCGTCCTGGATCTCGCGGTGGAAGTACCCCTCCGAGATCCCGCGGAGGACGCCGTCACGCACCGATCCGTCGCCCATCTCGCGGATCTCCTCCAGGTATTCCATCGTCCGGCGCTCGGTCTCGTCGGTGAGCGCCTCGATGGCGAAGCTCCCCCCGAGGGGGTCGACGATGTCCGCGGCACCCGACTCCTCGGCGATGATTTGTTGGGTTCGCAGGGCGACCCGCACGGCCTCCTCGCTGGGGAGCGCGAGCGCCTCGTCGAAGGAGTTGGTATGGAGCGACTGCGTTCCCCCAAAAACGCCGGCAAGCGCCTGAATCGTTACGCGTACGATGTTGTTCAGTGGCTGTTGAGCAGTAAGGGACTGGCCCGCCGTCTGCGTGTGGAACTTCATCTGCTTCGAGCGGGGGTCCTCCGCACCGTACCACTCGTCCATGATTCTCGCATACACTCGCCGGCCCGCACGGTATTTGGCGACTTCCTCGAAGATCGAGTTGTGCGAGTTGAAGAAAAAGGAGAGTTGGGGCGCAAAGGCGTCGATCTCCAGTCCACGCTCGATCGCGTCCTCGACGTAGGCGAAACCGTCGGCGAGAGTGAAGGCGAGTTCCTGAACCGCCGTCGAACCCGCCTCGCGGATGTGATAGCCCGAGATCGAGACGGGCTTGAACTTCGGCGTCTCCTCGATAGCGAACTCGATGGTGTCGGTCACGACCTTGAGGGACGGCTCCGGGGGGACGACCCACTCCTTCTGGGCGATGAACTCCTTCATCATGTCATTCTGGAGGGTTCCACGCACCTCCTCTCGGGGCACGCCCTGTTGGTCGGCCAAGGCGACGTACATCGCGTAGATCACCGCAGCGCTGGGATTGATCGTAAAGCTCGTCGAGACCTCCCCGATGTCGATCCCGTCGAACAGTACCTCCATGTCGCGCAACGTATCGACGGCGACGCCCTCCTTACCGACCTCGCCCTCCGAGAGGGGATCGTCCGAGTCCTTGCCCATCAGGCTGGGCATGTCGAACGCTACGGAAAGGCCGGTCTGACCCTCGTTGATCAGGTAGTGAAAGCGCTCGTTGGTCTCTTCGGCGGTGCCAAAGCCCGCGAACTGTCGCATGGTCCACGTCCGGCCCCGGTACATCGTCGGATAGACACCACGAGTATAGGGCTCCTCGCCCGGAAATCCCAGATCCTCGTCGTAGTCGAGATCCGCCACGTCAGCGGGCGTGTAGAGCCGATCGACGTCGAGGTTCGAGACGGTCGCAAAACGGTCTTTTCGCTCGCCGTGGCGCTCCACTACCGGCTCAAGGGTCGAATCCTCCCAACGGGTCCGCTCGGCACGGATCTCGGAGAGCTCGTCGTCGTCGTACATACCTTCCAGTTTTGCCGGGACGTCCATTAAGGATTCCGGGCCGTGAGGAGACAGCGCGTCGAGAAGAGATGATCAGTACGACCGCTCCAGTCCGAGGACGTTCTCGCCGAGGAAGTTGAGCGCGAGCTGTTGGGTGATCGGCACCAGCCGCGTGAGCCGCGCTTCACGGAAGTAGCGCTCGACGTCGTACTCGCGGGCGATCCCGAACCCGCCGTGGGTCTGGACCGCCGCGTCGGCCGCCTCGAAGGCCGCCTCGCTCGCGAGGTATTTCGCGACGTTTGCGCGCGCCCCGAGGTCGGCTCCCGCCTCCGAACCGACGGCGTTCGCCCCGTTGTAGACCACGGCTTTCGCCGCCTGCACCCGCGCGTAGGCCGCCGCCAGCGGGTGCTGGATCGCCTGGTTCGTCCCGATCGATCGCCCGAACACCTCCCGTTGGTTGGCGTAGTCGACGCCCGCGTCGAGGGCTGCCTCCCCCAGCCCCACGCACTCGGCGGCGATCACGAGGCGTTCCTCGTTGAGCCCGTCGAGCATCTGGTAGAACCCGCGCCCCTCCTCGCCGATGAGCCGTTCTTCGGGGACGCAAAGCCCCTCGAACCAGCATTCGTAGGAGTGAACGGCGTTGCTCGCGGTCTTCTCGATGGCCTCGAGTTCGAGAGTACCCTCACTCAGTGCTTCGTCGATATCGACGAGGAACATCGAGATCCCTCGGGTTCGCTTTTCGACCTCCTCCTTCGGGGTAGTTCGAGCCATCAACACCAGATAGTCGCTCGCGTCGACCCGTGAGGTCCAGATCTTCTGGCCGTCGATCACGTACTCGTCGCCCTCCTTTCGGGCGCGTGTCTCGATGGCCGTCGAATCCGACCCCGCGTTCGGTTCGGTGAGCCCAAAGGCTTGAATCGAGACCTCGCCGCTTGCGACCTTCGGGAGGAGGGCGGCTTTCAGTTCCTCGCTCGCGTATTCGACGAGCGAGACGGAGTTGTAGATCCCGCCGTGGACCGACTGGGCGGCGCTGAATCCGCCACCGCTGGCGGCGATCTCCTCCATCATCACGACCGTTTCTGGAGTGCCCATCCCCGCCCCGCCGTACTCCTCGGGAATCAGCGCACCGAACCAGCCGTGTTCGGCGAGCGCCTCGGCGAACTCGTGGGGGTACTCGCCCTCTCCGTCCTTCTCGCGCCAGTACGCCGCGTCGAAGTCCGCACAGATCTCGCGGATCGAATCGCGAACGAGGCGCTGCTGGTCCGAGAGCTCGACGGTGTCACGCTGGATCATGGTCAGAGTAGCCGCCGCATCACTATACGCGTACGGGATGGCCGACCGTTCCGATCCTGCTCGACGAACGCTCAAAGCGCGTCCGAGACGTCGAGCAGCGAGGACAACGAGGGGACCGTAGCGAACTCCTCGAGGTTTTCGTACAGTCGCTCGGCATGCCCCTCACGAAGCGTCCGGGTCGCACAGTCGAGGAACTTCGCGCGGCGGCGATCCTTCGAGAGCGGATGTCCGTACGTGCCCGGCGGGTTCTCCTGTCGGCGCTCGACGGTCCCTCCCCCTTCGATCCGAACGATAGAGGTATGAGCGTCGTAGGCGAGGTCCGGATCGGTTCGAAAGGAGACCCGCTTTCGGAGGCGTTCGACGGTCGGATCGGACAGCGCCGGCTCCTCGAACGTCGCCAGATCCACCCGGTCGCGCGCGAGCGCGCTCGCGACGGCGTACTCCATCGAGAACTTCGCCTCCAGACCCGTCTCGGGATCCGAGTGGGAAAGCGCGTCGTCCGCACCAGCCGAGGCCTCGACGGTGATCGACTCGACGCCAGTAGGGTCGATGTCGTGTTCGTCCGCGAGCGACTGGATCGCGGCGATGGCGGTATGGGTGAAGTAACAACACGGATAGGCCTTGGTGTGGATCCCCCGTTCGTCGATGTACCGTCCCGCAGGTGGTTCGACCTCGCTCGGTTCACCGTAGAGGTCGAGAAAGCCGCCCGCACCCCCGATCGACTCGCTGTCGGCGGTGACGCCGTCTCGTGCGAGCAGCCCGGCGGTGAGTCCCGACCGGGACGCAAAGCCTGCGTGCAGCGGCTTCGTCATCGAGCCGAAATTGCGCTTCAGCCCCGCGGGCGTCGAGGCGGCGATACAGAGGGCGTTTCGCGTCTCCTCGGACTCGAGATCGAGCAGCCACGCCGCCGCCGCGGCCGCGCCGAAGGCCCCGAAGGTGGCCGTCGCGTGCCAACCGTCCTCGTAGTGGCTGGGGCTGATCGGTGCGGCAACTCTACTCATGACCTCGAATCCCGCGACGTAGGCGGCGACGGCCTCCCGGCCGCTCGCCGTCGTCTCGCCGGCCAGCGCGAGGATCGGCGGGACGAGCACCACGCTCGGGTGGCCGTCGATCGCCCACGAGAGGTCGTCGTAATCGAGCGCGTGCCCCGCCGCCCCCAGCGCGAGGGCGTACTCCGGCTCGGCTCGCCCGGCGAGGTCCACCAGCCCCCCGTCGGGACGCCACCGCGAGACCGAACGCCCCACATCGGTCGACAGCCCCGCGAGCGTGACGCCGACCGTATCGACGAACGCCCGTTCGACGAGCTCGGTCGTCGAGTCGCCTATCGAGTCGGGGTCCGTCTCGGCGACGGTCGCAGCCAGGCGCGATTCGATGGGGTACCGTGTGCTAGCCATACCCGTCCCTCGGGCGGTCCGGCCATAAAACGGGGTTACTGGAGGCGTTTGGTCGTCTTGATGAGCGGGTGGCGCGCGTAATCGACGACCGCGATGTCCCCGATCGACGTGAGTCCCTCCTGGCGGGCGGTTCGCTCCATCCCGAGCTCCAGTTCCTCGTCGATGACGATCACGTAGGCGTCCATCTCTTCGACGTCGAGTTCGTCGGCCGCCATGACGCGGTGGTGGCCGTCGGCGAGCAGGAGCCGCCCGTCGACGTCGATGACGACCAGCGGTTCTGCTAGCCCGTGTTCGAGCTCGTACTTGCGCCCTTCGAGTTCGTCCGCGTAGACCTTCCCCTGTGTGGGGACGAGTTCCGAAAGCGAGATCGTCCGGCGTTCCTCCGTGACGGCAATGTCGTGAATGCTTTCGAGGGTGCGGATCAGCTTGCCGACCTTTTCGGGGGTCGCACGCTCGATCTGGCTGCGGATCACGTCGGCGTTCGAGATGATCCCTACCAGATTGCCCGCGTCGTCGACGACCGGCAACTTCTGGATGCCCGATCGGAGGATGACGCGTGCGGCGTCGGTCACCTTCATCCGGGGATGAGCGACGACCAGATCCGTGCTCATTACCTTGAAGATGGGTTCGTCATCCTCGGCGAGCAGGAGGTCACGGGCACTGATGAACCCCTCGACGCGCCGGCCGTCACAGACGGGAAAGCCGCTGTGTTCGTCGCTTTCTGCGATCCGCGTGGCCACCTCGCCGACGTTCGCATCCGGGGAGACCGTCACTACGTCCCGAGTCATGTACTCGTTGACCCGGGGTTTGCCATCGGTGATGCCGCCGTTCATAGCGTCCAGACGGAGGCCGGTCGCAAAAGGCTCACGCTCACGCTACCGCCGGCGGACCGCCGGCCATTCGTCGGGCGAGTCGGTCAGCCGAGTACTGCCCTCGGTGCGTGCCGAAAGCGTCTCGAAAAAACGTCCGTCGATCACCTCGCCGACGATCTGGGTCAACAGCTCCTCGTTGTCCTCGCTCTCCTCGCCGAGGAATCCGAGCGGGATCTGTGCGCCCGCCATTCCCGCGTGCCCGCCCGCGCTACCGATCTGGTCGAATGCGTCCCGGAGCGTCTCGCCGATATCGAGCGTCGGCCCGTGTGCCCGCGCCGAGAGGTAGACCGTCCCGTCGACGAACCCGTAGACGAGCGTCGCGACGATGCCGTCCATGTTGAGGAGCCGATCGGCGGCCTGTGCGAGGGCGTCGCGGTCCCGGAGGGTTCCGATACAGGACGTACAGACACCGTCTTCGACCCGCCGATTTTCGATGGCCCGCGCCAGCGTTTCGAACGTCTCGGGGCTGATCGTCGGGCGTTCGACCTGGTCGAGCGTCCCCACGTCGACCGAGGGTAGGAGGGTGGCTGCCGCCTCGAAATCGAGCCGGCAGACCCCCCGCGAGAAGTCGTTGGTGTCGGTACGGATGCCAAATAACAGCGCCGTCGCGAGCCGCTCATCGATGGCGAGTTCGAGGGCGTCGAAGTACTCGACGAGCATCGTGCTCGTCGAACCGACCTCGCTTCTGACGTCGAGGTGGCGCGCCTCGACCGGTCCCGGCGATGGATGGTGGTCGATCACGACGTCGATCGGCGTCTCCTCGGGGAGCTGGTCGTTGACTCCCGGCAGCGAGTGGTCGACGAGCGCGATCGCGTCGAACGCCTCCGCCGCCGCGGGCTCGTCGAGTGCGGTCAGCTCGAGGTCCAGAACGTTGACCAGCGCGCGGTTCTCCTGGTGGGAGATCTTGCCGAAGTAATACACGCCCGCGTCCGTGCCAACCGAGCGGGCGAGGCGCGCGAGTGCGACCCCGCTCGCGATGGCGTCCGGGTCAGGGTTGTCGTGGAGGATCACGCCGAGGTCGCCCTCCATTTGTCCTACCAGCGCGCGCAGGTGGCGCGCACGTGCGGTGGATCCACTGGTGATGACGCTCGCGGTGTACTCCCGGAGGGTTTCCGATGGGTCGAGGACCGTCCCCACTAGCGCTTCGAGCGATTTGCGGTCGTCGGCAGTGGGCTCGTCGCCGGCGTACGCGACGATCGGGATCGACTCGAAGACTTCGCTCGCCGCCCGCGCGATCTCGACGTTGCGCCGCGGCGAGTCGGTTCCGATGAAGACGCTCGTGACCGATCCCTCGATTCCCGAGAGTATCGACGGATCGGCCGGATCGGCGGCCGTGATCGTCACGTCGCGCTGGGGGAACTCGCGCTGTTCGGGATCCAGCGTGACCACGTGGACCGTCCCGCCCTGCTCCCGTGCGCGCTCGACCAGCGCGTGGCCGACGGTCCCGGCACCGCACCCGAGGAGCAGTCGAGAGACCATAACAGTACGCCGTAACCCACCGACGCGCTAAAGCCTACCGTCTCCACGGTCGGTCCCGGAGGGACGGTCTTTTGGAGACATGGACCGTACGTATCGATGATGGGAGCGAGTCAGACACGGGTCACATCGGAGCGCAAGTCACTGGACAGTCAGTCGGTGTATGCCTACCTGATCGGTGCACACGTCGTTTCAACTCTGCTGTCGATCCCGGTCGTTCTCGGATCGGCCGCCCTCAGCGATCTACCACAAATCGTCTTCGTTCCGGTCATGACCGGGATCATGACGCTCGGTGCCGCGGTCATCGCGCTGTACGTCGCGTTTCCGGTATTGCTCTATCTCGACTCGAAACGATGCGATCGGCGAACGGACGGCTGGGAACCGAACTCGAAGCTCTGGGCGATCGGAGGGATCATCGGCTACGTTCTTCTGCCGCTTCAGCCGGTGCTCGGCCTACTGTACCTGTACAAACGCCACCAGTACGTCCCACTCCTCTGAGGGCGACACTTTTCGATCCTGCGATTCGGTAGGTCGTATCAACGATCGATTTCGATCGACGAAAAGGGCCGTTCAGGCGAACAGTGCGGCCGCAGCGGCCTGCGCGAGGTCGACGACCGGGAACGCCGGCAGCAGCGCGATCGTCATGATCGCGGCGATCATGATCGCCGCGTACAGCCCCATCGGCTGGCGCGAAACGTCGAACTCGTGGATCGGGTCCTCGATCAGGATCGCCTTCGCCAGCCGCGAGTAGTAAAACAGCGAGAGCGCACTGGCGAGCGCCCCGACCGCGGCGAGCCACCAGTAGCCCGCACCGATCGCCGCGGTGAACAGGACGTACTTCGAGAGGAACCCGCCGCCGATGGGCAGGCCCGCGAGGCTGAACAGGAACACCGTCATCGCGGCGCTCGCGATCGGTGCCTGTCGCCACATTCCGTTGTAGTCCTCGAAGGTCCGCCCGACGCCGCGGTACTCCGCGAGCGCGACGAAGAGGAACGCGCCGGTGTTCATGAAGCCATAGACCAGCAGGTGCATCATCGCCGCGCCCATCACTGCGACGTCGTTACCGCCGCCGAGCGCGGCGAGCCCGATCAGCACGTAGCCGGCGTGGCCCACCGACGAATAGGCGAGCATCCGCTTGACGTTCTCCTGCATCGCGGCGGCGAAGTTGCCGACGAGCATCGTCACGACCGCGAGCACCTGGAAGATCAGCACCCAGTCGATGCCCAGTCCGGTGAGGACGTCGAGCGGGAACGCCTCGACGAACACGCGGAAGGCGACCACGAACCCGGCGGCCTTCGAGGCCGACGAGAGGAAGGCGCTAACGGGTGCGGGCGCGCCCTCGTAAGCCTCGGGCGCCCAGAAGTGGAACGGCACCGAGGCGGTCTTGTAAGCGACCCCACCGACGACCATCAGTACGCCGACACCGAGAACGCCGACGTTGTCCGTTTCGGCGACGCCCGCAGCGACCGCATCGAGCTGGAGCGAGCCCGTCGTCGCGTAGACGAGACTGATCCCGTAGACGAGGATCGCGGAGGAGAGCGCGCCGATCAGGAAGTACTTCAGGCCGGCTTCGACGCTCCCGCGGTTGTGCTTGAGGAACGCGACCAGCGCGAACGACGAGAGGCTGGAAAGCTCGATCGCGATGAACGCGACGACGAGGCTGTTGGCGTTGGCCATCAACGCCATCCCGGTCGTAGCGAGCACGATTAGCGAGTAGAACTCGCCCTTGTGGGGCTGGTCGTGGAGGTAGTCGTAACTCCCGAGGACGACCAGCGCCGCAACGCTCGTGACGACGAACGTGAAGAACAGGCTCATCCCGTCGACGACGACCTGATCGCCGAGCAACGAGACCCCCTCCCCGCCGACGCCGGCGAAGAAGTACCACACCGCCACGCCGAGCGCGCCGAGGATACCCACAAGCGAGAGGCCCGCCAGCAGCCCGTTGTTCGTCTCGCCGGGATCGATGCTGTCCGCGAGGAACAGCACGAACGACGCCATCGCGAGGATGACGACCGGCGCGAGTGCGATCCACGTCGAGGGCTGGGTGACCAGCGGCTGAGCCATCTGGGTCACCATCAGGCACCACCCCCGAGCTCGACGATCGGATCAACGGCGTCCTGGATCATGGTGAAGAAGATGTCGGGATCCACACCCAACAGGATGATCAGACCGATCAGCACGAACAGCGGCACGATGTCGTGCAGCGGCGCGCGCGTGACCTCGTAGTCCGTTTCGAGACGGAACTCCCCGAAGAGGGTACGCTGCATCGCAAACAGCAGGTAGCCCGCAACGATGACGATGCCGAACATCGCGATCGCGGTGAAGATCGGCGCGCTCGGGAGCACCGTCGACTGGAACGCCCCGAGGAAGATCATGAACTCCCCGGCGAAGCCGGCCATCAGCGGCAGGCCCATGTAGCCGAAGGCCGCGGCGATCAGGATTCCAACGGTGATCGGCATCCGGTCTGCGATTCCGGAAATGTCGCCGACCATGCGCGTGTGTGTGGCGTTGTAGATCACGCCGACGGCCATGAACATCAGCCCCGAGATCAGCCCGTGGGCGACCATCTGGAAGGTCGCGCCGCCGATCCCATATACTGTGAAGGCCACCAACCCGAGGATGACGTATCCCATCGAGGAGATCGAGGAGTACGCGACGATCCGTTTCAGGTCCTGTTGGGCCAGCGCGAGCATCGCCCCGTAGATGACGCTGAAGACGCCGAGTGCGGCGATCGGTACCGCGAGCGTCGCCGCGACGTCGTACAGCATCGTGAAGTTGAAGCGCAACAGCGCGTAGGTCCCCATCTTCAGAAGCACGCCCGCAAGCAGCACCGAGACGGGCGTCGGGGCCTCGACGTGGGCGTCGGGCAGCCACGTATGCACCGGGAAGATCGGCACCTTCACCGCGAAGCCGAAGAAGATCGCGATAAAGGCCGCGAGCGCGAGTGTGTCCCCGCTGAGCCCGGCAAATCCGCCGAGTTCGCCCGCGTGAATCGCCTGTGTGATCTCGGGCATCCCGAAGCTCGTCACGGAGTCCCCGAGCCCGAACAGCAGCGCGATGAAGCCGATGAACATCACCAGCGAGGCGACGTTCGTATAGACGAAGAACTTGATCGCGGCGTACTTCCGTCGGGGACCGCCCCAGACCCCGATCAGCAGGTACATCGGTATCAGAACGGCCTCCCAGAAGACGAACCAGACGAAGAAGTCCAGTGCGGTGAAGACGCCGATCAGGCTCGCCTCCATGAACAGTACAAGCCCGTAGAACTGGGAGATCCGTTCGGTGATCGGCGTCCACGCGCTCATGATCGCGAGCGGGACGAGGACGGTCGTGAGCACCAGCAACGGGAAGCTCACGCCGTCGAGACCGACGTACCAGTTGATCGCGTACGGATCAAGGGCGATCCACTGGGCCTGTGATTCGAACGCGACGGTACTTCCTTCGAGCAGGGCGTTCCCGCTCGCGTCGAAGCCGGTCCACATGAAGAGGCTGCCCGCGAGCGGGAGCAGACTCAGTGCGAACGCGACCTGCGGCGCGTAGGCTTCCGGCGTGAGGAAGACCACCAGCGCCGCGACGAACGTGACTGCGATAAGTGTCTCGATCAACATTCAGAACCACCCTCCGTAGATGCCGAAGGCCACAAGCAGGACGATCAGCGCGGTCGTGATCAACGCGGCGTAGTTGGTGACGACGCCGCTCTGGAGCCTGCGGACCCGTCCGCTTCCGAGCAGGCTCACGCTGCTGATACCGTTGACGACGCCGTCGACGACGCCCTGATCGAACGTGTCCGCACCGCGGGCGACACGCTGGGTCAGGCCTTCGGCGAGCCAGACCTGGTATTCGTCCTGGTAGTAGTTCGCGACCAACACGTCCTTCGCCCCGCCGAGCTTGTCGGTATGAGCGGTCGGGTTTGGCCCGCGATAGAGCGCAACGGCCGTCCCAGCCCCCGCGAGCGCGAGGACGAACGCGATCGCGCCGGGGATGAAGGGCGCCAGGTCGGCGTGGTGGATGCCGGCGAACTCCTCTGCGGTCGTCGTGTACGTCGAGTAGGCCAGTTCCTCCGGCCCGCTGTCGAGCCAGTTCGAGAGGTACGTGATGTCCGCACCCGTGAGCTCGGCGACCGGCACCATGTTAACGAAACCGGCGACCGCCGCGAGGATCCCGAGAACCACGAGGGGGATCTTCGTGTTCCACCCGAGCGGGACGGGGTGTTCTGCGTGATCGCTCCGGGGCTCACCGTGGAAGGTGAGGATCACCATCCGGAAGGTGTAAAACCCGGTGAAGAACACCGCGAGCAGTCCCATCGCGTAGGCGGCGAGCAATACCGGATCCTCGAGTCCGGCGATCAGCGCCTCGTAGAGGATCTCGTCCTTGCTCCAGAACCCTGAAAAGGGCAGGATGCCCGCGAGTGCGAGCGAGCCGGACAGGAACGTGTAGTAGGTGACGGGCATCTCGTCTTTGAGCCCGCCCATGTTCCACATGTTCTGTTCGTGGTGCATCGCGATGATGACCGCGCCCGCTCCGAGGAACAGCAGCGCCTTGAAGAAGGCGTGGGTCATCAGATGGAAGGTCGCCGCGACGTAGCCCGCAACGCCCAGCCCGAGCATCATATACCCGTACTGGGAGATCGTCGAATACGCGAGCACCTGCTTGATGTCGTCCTTGACGACGCCCATGGTCGCCGCGAACAGTGCGGTGAAGCCGCCGGTGAAGGCGATGATCCCCATCGCGGTCGGCGACAGCGCGTAGAAGCCAAACATCCGCGCGACCAGAAAGACCCCCGCGGCGACCATCGTCGCCGCGTGGATCAACGCCGAGACGGGCGTCGGGCCTTCCATCGCGTCGGGCAACCAGGTGTGAAGCGGGAACTGCGCGGACTTGCCGATGACTCCCCC
>NZ_RDQG01000024.1 GCF_003697815.1 Halalkalicoccus subterraneus
GAGGGATCGGTCTGATTGCCGTAGATCGAGGAGGTCGAGGCATAGACGACCGTGTTACAGCCGTCGTCGCGGGCTTGCTCGACGGTGTTGACGAACCCTTCGACGTTGACGCGCGCTCCTTTCGTCGGATCGTCCTCGTGCATCGCATACGAGGATAGTGCCGCGAGGTGAAACACGACGTCCACCTCGGTCGGCAGATCGTCGTCTAACACGCTTTTCTCTTGGAACTCAACGGTATCATTGAGGTTTTCGGGTGTTCCAAGATAGCCATCGTCGACGACGATGACATCGTTATTCTCTACGAGATGATTGGCGAGATTCGAGCCGATAAATCCGGCACCACCTGTCACGAGAATTCTATTTCCATTCATACTGAAACGAAATTCGACTATGGGTAAAAAGATGCTGTATCTATACTAGATTCTGTGTTCCAAAGATCTTAGAAGAGACTTCTTCATCTTGCAAAACACATTAGTGGGACGGAATCAATCCTCTCTCGGATCCGTAATCAACTCAACCTCGTAGGCATCTGGATGAACACGTTCGAGATGATCATGTTCTACAAGCCGTCCAATCCTGTTACTGACCCATTGTCTGCTCACCTCCTTGATCTCGTCGCTGTAGAATTGCCGTAGTAGATTCGGGGTCGCCCATTCGTGTTCATCAAGGAACGCCAGTATCCAGCGATCCATTTCGTTGAGATCTTCCTCAGACAACGCCATGTTCGATCGTCTAGGGATTACTCCCGCCTGCTGTAAGGGTATTGTCTTTAACGCCGAAAATGAACATGACTATAGATGGTAGAAATAGACTTCCGTAAACTATATTGGAGGCAGACTTGTTATACTATTCGAGAAGGTCGGTTTCGTCACAAATCAATTCGTGGCCGCGTGGTAGGACACGCGACCGAGCTTCTCAGGCAGGAGAAGCAATGAACACTAGCCACTCACCGCCAGAAAACAGTATCGGCTCATCAACTCTCGAACAGCACATCACGGGCCCACACTGGGAACCACCCGAAATCCCGAACGCGACCACCTATTGGCGCTGTACGGCCTGCGGTCACGAGTCCATCCATGAAACGGACCTCTACCGACCCACGTTCCACACCGACGACTGCGAGGTCCACGAATGCTGATCACGACCCCAGCCGAACAGCTCCTTACTGGCTTCCCGATTCTCGAGACCCGCTGTCAGTACTGCAAGAGTACCCTCGGCGAGGGCGACCCCGTCAGCGCGTACGTCGTGCGCTATGCCGGCGACGACGAATGGACCATCCCACACATCTACTGTCGGGACTGCCAGTCGACCATCACCGACCCGACTCTCGGCGCGACCGAACTGCTGGCCGAGGGCCACCTCGGCGTCACGATGGACGCCACAACCCAACGGGCCTCCCTCACCCTACTCGAAATCGAACGCATCACAAAGAGCGCGCCGGAGGAAGGCCATGTCACGCTCTGAGGAGCCTTCCGACGAACCGGTCGAACCCCGTCTCGAGCGACTGGAACGCGAGATGCTTAGACAGGACTCCCTCGAGATGGCCGCCATCAGACGATTGCTCCACGGCCTGAGCGACGCCCCGGCCGACGCCGACCCGATCGCGAAGGTCGATGCGATCATCGATCGCCTGGACACCCTCGAGACCGCGGTCGATCATCTGCAGGCCCAGGTCCGGTCCCAACGCACCCACCAAACGGGAACGAAAAAAGAGCGGGCCAAACGCCTCGCACGTAACGAGATCCTCCGCCAGATCACCCAGAAGACGAACCCGATCGGCGAGGGCGGGGCCGTCGACGTCCCGACTATACTCACGATGGGCCACGGACTGGGCGTCGAGTTCACTCACAAAACGGTCGGCGACGCCTTCGAAGCCCTCAGCACCGAGTGGGAGGCCTTCGAACTCCAAGCAGGAAGCGGCACCAAGGAGGGCGCGAACAAACGGCTGGTCGCCACCGCCGATTCGATCCCCGACGCGCTCTGGGAGCTCTACGAGGCCGACACTGGTGAGAAAGCAAGCACGAAGGACACTGTCGCCGAAAGTAGCGACCACACGAACGAGGGGCGCTAGAATGACGCCATTCCAGCCCGTTGTTCCACCGCCATTGTTTGAGTACTCTTCTTCACTTGTACTGCTGTCTGTACTAAACGGTTGATGAGCGGTGGGTCTCTCGCCTCGTATCGTCTCGAATGGACGATACGAGGCGGTTGCGGCCTCCTTCTCGCTACTTTCGATGAAAGTAGCTCTAGGAGATCAAGCATCATGAGACGATCACCAATAGAACATCGCTACTACTACGAGTTGACTGCCGCGACTGTTCTTCTCTATCCTCGATTCGAACAGTGAGTCAGATAAAGTCGGGGTGGTTCTCTATGATCTCTTTGCCGAGCTGGGGATCAAACGTCGTTTTGTGTTGCTTCACTCGTCCCTCTTGCCCTCGTGATTCAATCCAGGCTTCGAGTAATCCCATCGTTTCGAGATCCGTAACGACGTTTTGAATTGCCCGTTTTCCTAGTGGGGCGTCCAGGGCAGTCTCTGTTTCCATCGACTTGCGTATCTGCTCTGTCGTTACTGGTTGGACGATCTCTCCTGTTTGTTTATTTGTCCAACTGGTAGCTGCTACTAAGACACCTACATGATTGGCCGGCAGCTGAGCTAGCTTTTCCATAATTGCGTCCTGTTCGGTCGCTTCAAGACTGTCATTGATGCACTCGATCGTCACGCTCGCTAATTCACGCTGATTTGCTAGTTCTCCCGCATTCCGAAAGAGGGTCAGAGCCTTGCGTGCATCGCCCCAGCGAGTTGCAGCCTGTAGTATCCCATGCTCTACTGCCTCTGGTACGTAAGATTCCTCGGTAAACGCACGCTCTAGATGTGGAAGGAGGATTTTGGCTAATTCGTTGGGACCGTA
This sequence comes from Halalkalicoccus subterraneus, assembly GCF_003697815.1. Classification (NCBI taxonomy): domain Archaea; kingdom Methanobacteriati; phylum Methanobacteriota; class Halobacteria; order Halobacteriales; family Halalkalicoccaceae; genus Halalkalicoccus; species Halalkalicoccus subterraneus. Next base: position 2,913 of record NZ_RDQG01000024.1, read on the forward strand.
TGGCCCGAAAAACACTTCCTCGTTTCCCATCGTACTCTCGACGCGACTATCGAGACGAAGATCCACCTCCACGAGCTGATTGCTGATGAGCCAGGCTGAAAGAGATATTCCACGCTTGAGCTTCCCTTCGCCACGTAACAATCGGTAGAAGAACTCGTTTGGATCGTAGTTCGTATCGTGCTGGAGCTGGTCGATCTCATCGAGGATCAGTACCGTATACTCCGGATACCCCTCAAGGGCGACCCAGATTCCCTCGAAGACGCCGTCAAGACCTTCATACGACTTCTTGCGCTCGCCGATCAGTTCGAGATGGATCTCGTTGGCCGCACTGAAGATCGTTCGACATTCCTTGAGGTTGACGTACTCGACGGCAAGCTCCTCGTGTCGAGTGGCGAACTCCTCGGCAATCCGTCGGGCAGTGAGGGTTTTTCCTGCTCCCGGTGGCCCGTGAATCGAGACCGTCGGCGGAAGATAGCCTTCGGACACGCCGTTCAAGATCGTCGCGAGTTCCCGTTCCTGCTCGTCGCGAGCCATGATCTCATCCGGTTCAGCTAATGGATCGAGTGCACCTTTATCCGCAAAGACGCTGTCATCCGGGGCCGTCTCCTCGAAAAGGTCGTCGTACTTGTTCATGGTGTCGGAGGAATCGTTTTGTCGTTGCGTCCAGCGGAACTACGTATCCGTATAGTTCCAAATCATGTAAACTATCGGTACGCCAGCTCCGGCATGAGCCCTACCGAGTATCCGATATTCAGTCCGGGCTGTTAGGCATCGATCTGTCCAGGGGTGCGACTGGAGGCTGGGTGCTCACGCCGCGCCGCATCAAGGAGAGCCACTCTTCGTTCGAGCATTTTCCACGCAGAGAGTGCCTCCCATGCGTCTTCAGTTGCCATGTCCCGACTGGCTTCGACGAGGGAGACGGCGTCAGGAGCATTTGCGTCGAACTGTTTTCTGTACGCTTCGATCCGTTCGATGGCGTCTGAAAGCGCCTCGACGTCGACTATCGTCGCTCTTCGACCAACGCGCGGATCTTCTCGAGGGCGTCGGGCCCGACCCCCGGGATCGAACGCAACACGTCGTCGGTCGCGCCATCCACGTCGGTGACGGTCACGATTCCCAGCCCTCGAAGGCGGCTGGCCGTCTTCGGGCCGATTCCAGGGATTTCCTCGAACGCGACCTCCTGGTCGTCATCGCTTTTCGTCTCCTCAGCCTTCGTGTCCGTGCCCGTGTCGGCGAGGAGGTCGAGTGCCTCCCGCAGTGCGTCGGCCTTGTGGTGTGCCTTCCGACCGTCCTGTTCGTCGTACTCGGCGAGACGAGCGCGAAGTCGCTCGTACTGCCCGCCATCGATGGAGGGAGCAGCGTTGGGGCGGACGTGATATCGAGTGCCCAGCTCCGTTTCGAACGTCCTGCGGGGTATCAGCGTCGTCGCGTCCGCCTCGTCGCGGACGAGGACGATCCGTGAGTCGGCGTAGATCACCTGTCGGCGGTCGCCGGTTCGCTGGTCGGCGACGGTCAATCCGATCTGTACGTCGGTCCTGGTAGTTCTCGATGGAACGAAGTCCGTGTTTGCCATTGTCGGGGTGGTGAGGTGTGCCTGGTTGTTTCTCCGGATGGCACAACAGTCCCTCCTCTACAGGGAGGGTTCTCAGAGGGATGTATCTGTCGTTTCTACGGCGGAGAACGTCTGTAGAACCAGTTTAGCCTCATCGATACCACCAGGTATCCCGTCGCTTTGCGTGGTCACGGTCAACGCAGAACGGACGACGCACGAATCGGATCAGTCAGGCACTAGGAGCGGCGTACTCGACGGGAAATGTGGCTGGTGAGTCGACTACACGCCCGACCGCAGAAGCGCCTCCGGATCGTTCCCGTACTTCCGAATCTCGCCACCGATGGTGGCTAGGATAGGGATAACGGCTGGATGGTACAACCAGCGGTTCACTTGTTCGACCATAGCGAGGCCCGTTTCGCCCCGCGAGAACAGGCCGAGAACCTCGAACCCTACTATCCCAACGCGGTACGGGAAACCCCGGCGTGAACGCCGGGGAGGATGTCATTACTGCGTGTCCTCTCGTCCCGTTTTTCGGACATTGACGGCTGTCGTTTTGGGTATTCCAGCTAGAGTCTGTTGATCACAGTCGAATACGAGAACGTTTGCTACGCGGCCGCCTCAGTGTCTTCAGACTTCGACCCGTGGATCGTCACCGAGACGTCGATCGATTCGTAGGGGACGAAGGGTGCTCGACCGCTCGCATCCCCACGGAATTTGATGATCCCGTACTCAGCGAGCACCTCGACGTCCTCGTGGACGACCGAGTAGCTTCGATCGAGACGCTTTGCGAGCGCCGAGATACTATTGGCGGGGTCGTCCATTAGCGACCGGATGACCTCGAAGCGGCGGTCGGTGAGCAATTTCCGGAGTTTGTTCGCACTCGCAAACGAGATCTCGGCGGGCGTCTGTTCGCCCCCCTCGGCTGCGTCGGCAGCCTTGAGCGCACGCTCGGTAGCCTCCTCATGCGTGGCGATTGTGATGCGAAGCGTCTCGGGCCAGTTGAGCTCTTCGGGAGCCATATCGTCGGATCGGTTATCGGGTTGCATTGAGTTCGTCCACCTCGTTCAGGAACCGAGTGACATGATCGCGAAGGCCGGTAAACTCGATCTCGGTGATCTCGGCGTCGGTATCGGAGTGGCGATGGTGATACCCCGCGCCGTGTTGGGGAACCTTCGAGTTGTCGTACCGGAGAATCTCGTCATTCTCCACGGGCTGGAAGTACTGAAACCCGTACGAGTAGCCGCCGGGATGGGCCGAACTCTCGATCGCCGAGAGGACGACCTCTGTCCCCTCGATGGGGTCGACATCGAATCGTCGGTCGAGTACTACATCCCCGTCTCCCATGTCACTCGTTGTGTGTTTCAGCTACGCACTGCTCGTATATAGTTGTATGCTATCACCTGATACCGATAGTACTTCACTTGACAGCGTTCGATGATTGCTATGGGGACAAGGATCGAGACGAGTGGATAGAGCAATTACACACTCGGAAGAATGGTTGTGATCTGACCGTATGTAACCAGAGACGACCGCTTTGACCACCCTCTTGGTACGAAATCTCGGGAGAGTTCGACATACTGTTGAGTCGATTCCGATCCTCGCTCTCATAGGCAATACGCTACATCTTGTAGATTGCACGCGTAACGAGTGAGACCTCTTCAACGAGGATACAGGATGGCTCGGCGTCGACAGTTTGAGCGTACGGTGGTCATCAGTCCTCGTTCACTGAGATCATGTCCGACGCCTCACCGTACGGCTGTATCGCCTCGTGGACCCAGCGTGGATCGAAGGTGGTACTCCCGAGGGGACCCCAGCTCTGCTATCGATTCGAGGAACCGAGCGGTCGCGAGACTGCAACCAGCGAGTTCACTCTCGAGATCCAGCCGTCCCGGTCGAGAACGCTACCGATCCGACATACATCGGTCCCGACCATACTGCTAACTACATCGCCATTGACATCCTCCCGCCCCTAAAGGGGCGAGATTCCTCCGTTGGGGGTTCGGCTACCGACCCACGGAGGCAACTTGCGGGTTCTCACGCTGTTCGTTGAGACAAGCGCATGATGACGCTGACCATGAATGGTCGTCCCACTTGAACCGTGAAGGCCGTGCCATCGGCCCGACTTCGCCGCTCGTTTCGCGTTTTAAGAACGTCTCCGACGCCGTGAGGTCCGCGTGTCCCTCGAAACCGCAGGAGCACGTCAACGTATCCTCGTGGCGCACAGTCGCCTCTCGCTCGCCACAGTCGGGACACTCTTGCGAGGTCCACGCTTCCGACCGCGCTTCGAGGACGATACCGTATTCCTCGCAAACGCAGGCGAGACGGTTGATGAACGCGCGGAACGCCCAGAAGTTGTGCGTTTTCGTGTTCGCCCGAACCGACCAATTCGATTCGAGAACGTCGGTTAAGTCCCCGACGTACACCGTCGCAACGCCCTCGTCGTAGAGCCGTTCTACGAGGTCGCGGGCAACCGCGTGCATCGCGTGGTCCCGTCGGCGCGTCCGTTGTCGGTAGAGCCGTTGAATACGGGTGCTACTGTAGCGCCCGTCGGGAAGCTTCGACTGTAGGCGGGCGATTTCCGTCGTCGTCTCACGGAATCTCTCGAACAGGTCGCGCCCTTCGTAGAGGTACTGCGAGCCGGTCGAAACCGAACAGGCTACGATGTTGTTTGCGCCTACGTCCAGAGCGGCGGTTTCATCCGCCAGTGGTGAATCCTGCCGAGAATCAGGTACGGTGACAGGTTGAAAGGCTCTGTACGTATCGCTCGCTTCATCGTAGGCGATTTCGAGACGGCCCTGTTTGCCATCCCACTTCGGGTCCCCGCGCACTTCGAGGCGAAGGCGCTCGTGGTAGCCAAGACCGTACTCTTCTTTCAGGTCTTGCCCGACGGGGATTTCGAGACGACTACGCTTCCCCCATTCGAGCGTGTACTGATTGCAACGGATGTAGGTGCGGAGCGTTCGCCCGTCCTCTTCGTTGCCCCAGTATCCCGGTGGGTTCGCGTGTTCGCCACTTTCCTTCAGCGAGAAGAACGACCGCCATGCTTCGCTGTTCTTTCGCGTGAGCTGTTGAACGGTCGCGGACCCGACGATACCGTTGTAGCGTCCACGGTACTCGTCGGTATCCCATACGCTCGAATCGTCGGCGGCGAAGTAGTTCTGCCGACGCTCGTAGTTCAGTTCGTTCCAGAGAGCGGCTGAAGCGTCCAACAACCGGCGAAGCAACTCCTCGTCCGCGTCGGACTGTGGGACTACTCGGAAGGTGTTGACGCGTTTCATGCGTTGTGTTGCTCGCGGATATACTGCTCTACGGCGTCTTTCGAGACACTACCCGCCGTTCCGACGTAGTACGAGCGCGTCCATTTGATACGGTCGTCGTATCGCTGATTGTAGTACCGCGCGGAGATGCCCTTCAGCCAATTGACGAGCAACGAGGGTTCGTTGCGCGGCGGGCTTCCCACGAACAGGTGTACGTGGTCGGGCATGATTTCGACCTCTACGAGTTCGAGGTCTTTGTCGTCGCATATCTCCGCGAAGATGGTTTTGAGACGTTCTTTGGTTGCGCCCGTCAGACGCGGCTCCCGGTACTTCGGGATGAACACTATGTGGTAGTAGAGTTCGTATTTCGCGTGACGGGTACTCTTCACCATCTATGTATACTATGGTCGGGTTGCTACTTAAACGTACCGACAGAACCCCGGCAGTGCTTTCGACAGCGGAAGATTAACGAGAATTACGGCGCGTATCCCCGCCCTGAAGGGCGAGGCTTTGCGCCTGTTTCACGTAAACACCTACCCAATGCGCGCCGCAGCGTTCACCGATCTCACTGGTCCGAATGGTGTCTCGATCGTCGACCAACCAACCCCCGAACCCGAGCGTCGAGAGGTGCTCGTCGACGTCGAGGCCTGCGCGATCAATCGCCACGACCTCTGGATCCTTGAGGGCGACTCTGCAATGGTCGATACGGACGATCTGCCGTTCGTCAGCGGCCTCGACGTCGCCGGCGTTGTCAGAGATATCGGCGAGGACGTCACGAACGTCGAGCCTGGCGACCGGGTCGTCCTCTGTCCGAACGAGACCTGTGGAACGTGTCGCTACTGCCGAGAGGGCCCGGAGAACCTCTGTGAGAACTTTTCACTGTATCACGGCGGGCTCGCCGAGACCGCTTGCGTCCAAGCCGACCGCCTCATTGTGCTCCCCGATAGTGTGGGAACGGTCGAGGCGGCCGCGCTGCCGACGGCGTACATGACCGCCTACCACATGCTTCGCCGGATCGAGGCCGGACCGGCCGATCTAGTGTTCGTCCCGGGTGCGACCGGTGGCGTCGGCGTCGCCGGCGTCCAACTCGCGGGCGTCCTCGGGGCCCACAGCGTCGGGACCTCCTCCTCGCGGGCGAAACTCGATCGGCTCGAATCCCTCGGGCTCGATCACGCAATCGAGGATACCGATCCGGACGCGATCCAGGAGGCGATCGCCGATATCGAGCCGGTCGACGGCGTGCTCAACCACCTCGGCGGTGCGTATACTCAACTCGGGTTGGACGTCCTCCGGCGTGACGGCCGGATGGCGGTCTGTGGGCGGACGGCCGGTGGGACGTCCGAAATCGACATTCCCGATCTCTTCCTCGGGCACAAACGCATCATCGGGAGCACGATGGGGACCCAAGACGACTTGGAGACGCTCGTGGAACTCGTCGACGACGGCGCGTTCACGCCCGAAATCGACCGGACTTACTCCCTTTCGGAGACCGGTGCGGCGTTCACAGCGATGCAGGACCGCGAGAGCGTCGGTAAGCTCGTCGTTACGCCCTAACGATCGTTCACAGGTACCTGTTTTCCTTAAGTCGTCTTGGTGTTCGTGTGTGCTATGTCTACACGAAGATGGTGTGACCATTCGTGTCTCCTCCTCCTCTCGCACAGCGAATCACGAGCGACACCGTAGTCATCCTCCCAGAAGGATCGTCACAACTGATGCACTCACCATCCCAGCCGCCCCAACGATGGTCAGTATCGCCATTGCCCACTGTGTGTCGGCAGCGTTCCAGTCACGGTCGAGCGTGGCGTGCATACCCGCAAGCGACTCACCGAGCAGCAGTGTGCTGGCCCAGACGGTCAGACCGAAGCCGAAGACGAGTGCGGCAAGCGAGAACGCAACGGCGCTTGCATCGCTTCGAGACCAGCCCGCCACGACGAACACGATGACGAGTCCACCCCCGCCGATCGCACCGAATGTGACTGCGCGTGTGAGGCCGGGGAGAATCCGATTGTCGTCGTCGGCCATGTCTCAGTCGACGGTATCGCGCATCCGGGGATCGAGGGCGTCACGCATGCCATCGCCAAGCAGGTTAAATCCAAGTACCAACAACGCGAGCACCAGCCCGGGGAAGAATGACCACCACCACGCCCCCGAGAACAAGCCGAACTCAACGCCATTGGAAAGCATCATCCCCCACGAGGGTGACCCGGGACTCGCACCGAACCCGAGAAACGACAGCGCCGCGATGTCGATGATGGCCAGCCCGAAGTTCAGCGTCGACTGGACGGTGATGGGTGCGAGGCAGTTTGGCAGAACGTGACGCACCAGTAGTCGCGGATCGGTTGCGCCAAGTGCGTACGTGGCATCGATGTACTCGTCTTCAAGGACCTTTAGGGCAGTCCCGCGAACGACGCGGGCGAACCGGGGCGTGTAGACGAGCGTGAGTGCCGCGACCGCGCGCCAGAGGCCCAGCGAATCCGGAAAGACGGTCACGAGCGCAAGCGCCAGCAACAACGACGGGAACGACAGCAGGACGTCCATGGTCCGCATGATGACGTTGTCCGTGAGGTCACCGTAATAGGCCGCGATGATGCCGAGTCCCACGCCGAGGACGGTCGACGCTGCGACGGTAACCGTACCGAACTTCATCGCGTACCACGCACCGTACAGCACGCGCGGGAAGATGTCCCTCGCCTGGCCGTCCGTCCCGAACCAGTACTGGGCACTGGGCGGGGCTTCCGTCGGGTTCGTATTGTACTGGGTCGCAGTCAGCGCCTGAATGTCGTAGGCGAATCGGGCGTACACCGCAATGGCGAGTACGCCAACGATGATGATGAGGCCGACAATGGCGAGGCGATTCGACAGCAACTTCGTGAGGAACGGACTCGCGCGGAGTCGCTCGACGATGCCACGTCCCTCCGTCGAGGTTTGTATTTCTGTGCTCATTGTTCGATCCGTGGGTCGAGAATGGAGTACGTGATGTCAACGAGGAGATTCACGAGCGTATACAGGACGGCGAACAACAGTACGGTCGCTTGGACGACCGGGTAGTCGCTTCGATTGATCGCATCGACCAACAGCGTGCCGATACCGTTGATCTCGAAGACGGTCTCGGTGAGGACGGCACCACCCAGCAGCGAGCCGAACTGGATTCCAACGACCGTGATCACGGGAATGAAGGCGTTTCGTAGGCCGTGTTTCAGGATCGTGATCTTCGCACCTTGTCCCTTCGAGCGGGCAGTTCGCATGTAATCCTGGCGGATGACTTCGAGCATCGACGAGCGCATCATCCGTGAGATGAGCGCCATCGAGTAGATTCCGAGTACCACGACCGGCAACAGGAGGTGGAGAACCGCTGACTGGAATGCCTCAAGATCTCCTTCGAGGAGCGTATCCACGAGGATGAACCCCGTGACTGAGTCGATGAAGTGTGCCGATCCAATGCGCCCACTCGTCGGGAGGATCCCGAGAAACTGGGCGAACAGGAGGATCAGAAGCGGGCCGCTCCAATAGATCGGGATGCTGATACCGCCGAGTGCACCGACGCGTGTGAGGTGATCGGTGAGTGTATCCTGCTTAACTGCGCTCAAGATCCCCAGTGGGATACCGAAGGTCAGTCCCGCTATCTGACCGAGAACGGCGAGTTCAATGGTGATCGGAAGGCGATCGGAGAGAATCTGACTGACCGGCGTTCCTCGATTCACTTGGTAGGAATTGCCGAAGTCGAACGTCACAACGTCTCCGAGGTAGGTAAGGTACTGCTGCCAGATGGGGTCGTTCAAGCCCAACTCCGCCCGGACCTGCTCGATGTACGCCTGACTCGCCCGGTCGCCTGCGATCGCGACCGCAGGATCGCCCGGCGAGAGGTGAAGGATAGCGAAGACCAGTGTTGCCACACCAAACAAGACTGGGACGAGCAACAGAAGCCGTTTAATTATAAATCGCTTTGATACCATTACGCAGATGAGTGGATTCGAGTCGTAAAAATCCCTCGTAACTCGCCGGCTAACGTGGATTATTCCAACTCAACGAGGTGAAGGAAGGGCCCACCAATGGCCGAGATAGTGTAGTTACTTACACGGTTGCTGACCCCACGGACTTCGTCAGCGTAGTCGATATAGACCCATGGTGCCTCCTCATGGGCAATAGCTGCAGCCTCGCTATACAGCGTAGCGCGTTGTTCTTCCTCAGTCTCCTGCTGGGCCTCCTCGACGACGCTCATGAACTCCTGGTTTGCCCACGCCGAGCGGTTCGACGTGTTGTAGCCCTCGGTATCCCAGGCCACCCAGTCCTGGCCTTCCGGTACCTCGGTCTGGGGGTGAAGCAGGACGTAACAGAAGTTATCGGGATCGGCGTTGTCGGTGTACCAGCCCGCAAGCGAGGCGTCGTGGCGCCCCTCACTCGTGTAGGTGAGGTAATCTGAGAACTGACGCTCGTCGATCGTGACTTCAATTCCGATGTCGGCGAGGTTCGTCCGGATGGTTTCGGCGGTCGGAAGCGGCGCAGGGTTGTAGCCACGCGCGTTCTGGAACGTCGTTAGTTCGAAGGCGAACCCATCGCCGTAGCCAGCTTCCTCGAGAAGCGTCTGTGCCTGCTCGGGATCGTACGAATACGGGCTGAGGTCGTCGTTGTGGCCGAACAGTGCGGGCGGGATCGGTTGGTCCGCTTGCGTCGCGAGCCCAGCGTAAATGTTCTCGACGATAGACTGGGTGTCGATGGCGTAACTGATCGCCTGTCGGACCTGCCGGTCGCGGAACGCCTCGACGCGGGACATGTTGAACGACATGTATCCGATGTTGATGCCCTCGGCCGTCTGGGCTTCTGCCCCATCGGAACCGTTGATCTGTTCGATGGTGTCCGGATCGAGTCCGTCGATGATCTCCAATTCGTCCTCCAGAAGTGCCTGCGCACGCGTGGAGTTTTGGCCTCGTGTGAGGAACAGCAGCTCGTCGACGGTAGGACCGTCACCCCAGTAGTCGTCGTAGGCGGTGAGTTGGATGCGGTTGTTGGCGTCGTCAAGCTCGCCCAGTTCGAAGGGACCGGTGCCGATCATCTCTTGATTGAGGTCGACGTCGCCCTCGATGGCGTCCTGCGAGAGAACGACCGCCGCGAACATCGCGAGATTGCGGAGGAACGGCGCATACGGCTGTGTCAGGGTGATATTTAGCTCGTAGTCTCCGTTCTTTTCGACGCTGTCGATCCAGCTCCCGAGCGTGAACGGCCCGTAGGAGGAGGCGTCCTGGAAGTAGTACTCGTAGTCCTCGTCGACGAAACGGCGGTACGTCGCGATGAAATCGTCGGCGGTAAAGTCGCTGCCGTCATGAAACGTCACGTCTTCGCGAAGCGTCAGTGCGACGTTTTCGCCCTCCATCGTCCAGTCCGTCGCGAGACTTTCCGTGAGTGCGGCCTCGCCGGGCTGGAAGTCGATGAGACCTTCGTAGGCCTGATTGGTCACCTTTGCCACCTCACCACTCGTGGAGTTCTGTGGGTCCAGGGAGTCGGAGTGAGCGCTGCGACCGTAACGAAGCGTGCCGCCGCCGTCACCATCACCATCACCGCCACCGCCAAGACAGCCGGCCATCGAACCTGTCGCGGTCGCTGCTATCGTTGCCGTTCCAGTACTTTTCAAGAAACTCCGCCTAGAAACGTGACTGTTGTTACCGTCCATGAAGTGAATTCTTCCATCTACATAGATAATACTACCGAACCGAATTGGACGGACGAATACCGCTAGAGGGGTAAGCCCTCCTTACTGCGTGTTATCGTACAGATGGCACGCTGCGGGGTGCTCGTCGTCGCCGAGTGCTGGATCGGCGCGCTCACAGACGCTCTCGAAAGTCTCGCGAAGGACGGTCTCAGCCGCCTGCCAGTCACCGTCTTCGAGGTGGCGGTACGACTCGTCGACTGTATCACGGGCTTCTCCGGACAGCGGCCCGTCGAAGAATTGCTCGTCGAGAACGGTCGCGAACCCGCTTCCGCCGTCGGCGACCGCGCGATCGTCTGCGTGTTCGTCCGGGCTGGCGGCCAGGTTTCGGGCAGCCTCCAGGTCGATGTCGCGGGCTTCGACGCGCTGGCGGTAGAACATGACCTCCCGATAGCGCTCCTGCTCGATATCGAGGTCCTCGGGGGGAATGATCGAGGGACACCGGGTCCGGAAGCTACACCCCGTCGGTGGGTCGATGGGGGAGGGCACGTCGCCCTGCAGGATCGTCCGATCATCAGTATCAGCCAGCGGATCGGGTTCGGGGATCGCCGAGAGCAACGCGTTAGTGTAGGGATGTTTCGGATTCGCGAACAGGTCGTCGGTCTTCGCGACTTCCATGATCTCGCCGAGATACATCACCGCAACGCGGTCGGCGATGTGCCGGACGACCGAGAGGTCATGGGCGATGAACAGGTAGGTGAGCCCGAACTCCTCCTGGAGGTCCTCCATGAGGTTGATGACCTGCGCTTGTACGGAAACGTCAAGGGCGGAGACGGGCTCGTCAGCGACGATGAAGTCTGGATCAACAGCGAGCGCCCGTGCGATCCCGACGCGCTGGCGCTGGCCGCCGGACAGTTCGTGCGGGTAGCGGTCGTACTGGCTCGCATCGAGACCGACCTCCTCCAGGAGTTCGACCACCCGCTGGCGGCGTCGTCCCTCCGCGAGGTCGTGGATCTTCAGGGGCTCCATGACGGTCTGGCCGACCGTCATCCGCGGGTCGAGACTCGACATCGGGTCCTGAAAAACCATTTGCATGTCCTTTCGCTTCTCGCGGAGTTCTGACTTCGAGAGCCTCCCGAGGTCCTCGCCCGCGAACACGACCGTCCCGTCGGTCGGCGGGTCGAGATGGAGAATGGCGCGTCCCGCAGTCGACTTCCCACAGCCTGACTCGCCGACGAGGCCGAGCGTCTCGCCCTCGCGTACGTCGAGATCGACGCCGTCGACGGCTTTCACACTCGGTTTCTCACCGGGGAACAGCCGGTCGAGGTACCCCTCTTCTTGTTCGTAGTACTTCCGGAGGCCCTCGACTTCGACAAGGGGTTCGCCGATGTCGTGGTCGGTATCATTGGCGACGCCCGTCGATCCGTATTCGCTCGTATCGAACTCCTCCAGGATACACTTCGAGCGATGATCGACCTCCGACGGGCCGTGTTGGAGAAACGGTATCTCGCCCCCGGTACACTCCTCTTTTTCCCACGGACAGCGCGGCGCGAAATGACACCCGTTGGGTAGGTCTATGAGGTCGGGAACGTTGCCCTCGATGGGTGTGAGACGGTCCTTCTCCTCGGTTGGGATGGACTCGAGGAGGGTGTACGTATAGGGATGGCTCGGGTTGTGGAATATCTCCTCGACGGGCCCCTCTTCGACGATTTCGCCGGCGTACATAACCGCAACCCGGTCGCAGGTCTCGGCGACGACCCCGAGATCGTGGGTAATCATTAGGACGGACATTCCGAAGTCCTCCTGAAGATCGTCGATGAGGTCGAGAATCTGGGCCTGAATGGTCACGTCCAGCGCCGTCGTCGGCTCGTCGGCGATGAGTAAGTCCGGTCGACACGCAAGCGCGGTGGCGATCAGTACGCGCTGGCGCATTCCACCGGAGAACTCGTGAGGGTACTCCTCGAGACGTGTAGTGGCTTCGGGAATTCCGACCTCTGTAAGTATCTCGACGACGTCCGCCATCACGTTCTCGTCGTCTTTGCGGCCACCGAGCTTCGGAAGGATCTCCCGGATACCGTTCAACCACGTATCGGATTTCCGACCGCCATACCGGTGGAGACGAAGCGACTCGGCGACCTGTTCGCCGACCGTGACCGCCGGGTTGAGCGAGGTCATTGGGTCTTGGAAGATCATCCCCATCGACCCGCCGCGCACGTGGCGCATCGCTTCCTCGGGTGCGGCCGTCAGATCGACCACACCCTCCTCGATGCCCGCTTCCGTCGGCGACGCGCCGTCTTCGAGGCGTGTGAGTGCACCCTCGTCGACGTAGACGAACCCGTCTATCGTCTCGTCAACGGCCTCCGTGAGTTCGTCGGCAACGACCGAGGGGGTTACCCGATCGTCGAGTCGGGTCGCAGCGTCACGGAGATCGTCCTCCAGTCCCGCGGGATCGTGACGACCGGTGAGGTCGTCGGCGATTCCGCGCAGTTCCGCCGTGGCGGCGTCGGTACCGGTGTTGGTGCGAAGGTCGCCGGCGATCTCACGGATCGCCTCGATGAGTTCGAACGGGTATGACACGAGGGCATCGTCGAACTCCTCGATGAGTTCCGCAGCCAGATCGGCCGTCCGGAACGTTACGCGTCCGTCAACGACCTCGCCAGGATCGTCCACGAGGTCCATCGCGGAGAGGGCAGTGACGCTCTTTCCAGATCCGGATTCGCCGACGAGCCCGACGGTCTTACCTTCCTCAATGGTGAGATCGATCCCGTCGACGGCCTTTACTGCACCACGATTCGTCTTGAACTGTGTTTTCAGACCGGTGAGAGATAGGATATCAGGCACTGAGAGCTATTCGCCGAGCGGCAAAGAAATAGCTTGCGGGCTTGGACAACGCTTATTCGCGCCGGCGTTCGCGGTGGAGACATGAGCGACAACGCTGCCGGTGGCGGTCCACCACCCGTACAGACGACAGCCGGCTGGCAGGCCGTCATCGACGATATGACTGTGAGTGCGGAGGGGTACCGTGAGCGCGGCTGGACCACACTCGAACTCCATCCCGGTGATTCGGTATTCGTCGACTCGGAGTATCGAACGGGTCTGGACGTCCTGCTTCCTGGTCCCGAGTATGAAGATCTCGAATCCCTCGTTGACGACTGCTCGTTTAGCGACTCGGAGGTCTTCCGGGCGGAAAAAGAGGGGCTGGTCTACCTGCTCGTCGTTGAGAAAGACCCGGACCAGGAAGTCGCCGTATTCACGCCTGCGTACTACGATCTCGCCTCTTCTCGGAGTACACTTGAGACGATCAATGCCACCGGTGAACTACGGCTGTTCTGCCGACGGTTGAACGACGACTACGTTCAGTTCGTCCACACCGATCCATCGCCGTTTCTCCCTGACGTCACGTAGGGTGCTCAATAGTAGTTGGCCGTAGCTGTTCTAATGACGCCTTCACGCCCGAAATCAACCGGACCTACCGCTCTCGGAGACCGATACAGCGTTCACAGCGATGCAGGACTGCGAGAGCGTCGGAAAGCTCGTCGTGACGCCCTGACACCATCCACCAGTTCAGTGACTGGTCTGCCAGTCCCGGGCGAACCTACACAAGCATTCACACCAGTACACTCGAGTACCAGATGAGTGAAAACCCAGACCCAGACGTTCTGATCCTCCGCGGCGGAGCCCACGGGATCCCCGTAGCAGAGTACCGAGACGAACTTCGTGACCGGCTCCCCGACCACCGGATCGTACTCGCTCGCACGCCACACCAGGAGCGCGAACTCATGCAAACGACACGCGTCGTCTCGACGACCGCTATTGACGAGGAACTCCTCGCACACGCGGAGCAGCTCGAACTGTTCGCAGGCGTCGCCGCTGGCTATAGCCATCTCCCACTCGAGACGTTCGCGGAGATGGGCGTTACCGCCACGACTGCCTCGGGCATCCATGCACCGAACATCGCCGAGCAGGTTCTTGGTTATATCTTGGCGATGACGCGACGACTCCGAGAGGGCTGGCGCCGCGAACAGCGCCATGAATGGCGCCATTACCAGGCCGGCGAGCTCAAAGACAGTACCGTCACCGTCGTCGGGCTCGGGTCGATCGGACAGGCCATCGTCCAACGCCTCTCCGGATTCGAGGTCGAGACCATTGGCGTTCGCTACACCCCCGAGAAGGGTGGGCCGACCGACGAGGTGATCGGCTTCGATTCCACCGAATTTCACGACGCCCTCGCGCGCACGGACCATCTCGTCATCGCCTCCCCGCTCACCGAGACGACACGCGGCTTGATCGATGCCGACGCACTCGAGACGCTGCCGCCAAATGCAACACTGACGAACATCGGTCGGGGACCCATCGTCGAGACGGATGCGCTGATCAACGCGATCCAGAAAAACCAGATCGGCGACGTCGCACTCGATGTCACTGACCCCGAGCCCCTGCCACCGGATCACGTCCTCTGGCAGTTCGAGAACGTCATGATCACACCGCACAACGCAGGCCATAGTCCGCAACACTGGCCGCGACTCGCTGATATCGTCGCCCGCAACGTCCGGGCCCTCGATACTGGAGACGAACTCGAAAACGTGATTCAGTTATAATCGTTTGAACCGACCGGATGGCCGTCTCGATCGATCGGCGAGCGCGTCGGCATCCACTCATTGGAACCGGTTCAATCATCCGCCATGGATTCCCTCTTTTATCGAACGGCATGATTCCGACCGGGAATATTATATAACACAATAGATAATCACTTAGCCGCATGTCAACGCGTGATTTGATATTAAATAACGATATCGGTCGGCGTAAGTACCTCACAGCACTGGGTGCCACCGGAATGGGTGGTCTCGCCGGCTGTGCCGGCCAACTCGGTGGTGACGAGGACGAGGAGAATTTCCCGAGCCAGGAAATCGAGATGATCTGTCCGTGGGCAGCCGGTGGCGGTACAGACCTAACCGGCCGACAGCTCGCTGACCTCGCTCAGGATCCTCTTGGAGTGTCACTGTACGTCACCAATCAAACGGGCGGAAGCGGTAGCAGTGGATTCAACGCGATCGCAAACTCGGAATCAAACGGGTATACCGTTGGGGTCACGACCGTCGAAATCTGTACGATCTCGCATCTCGGCATCGCCGATGTCACACCTGAGGATCTCGCTGCGGTTATCCAGTACAATTTCGATCCCGCTACCCTCACCGTACCCGCGGACGCCCCCTACAGTACGTTGGAGGAGTTCGTTAGCTACGCCGAGGAGAACCCCGGTGAGATCCGGGTTTCTAACTCCGGGACTGGTGCGATCTGGCACCTCTCGGCCGCCGGCTTCGCCCAGCAGGCGAACATCGAGCTCAATCACGTTGGCTACAATGGCGGGTCGCCTGCGACCCAGGCCGTCGTCAGCGGCGAGGTCGAAGCGACGGCGGCAAGCGCACCGGAGGTCGCCGGTCAGGTCCAGGACGGGCCTCTCGAAATTCTTGCAGTGTTCGGCGAGGAACGCCTCGATATGTTTCCCGAGGTCCCAACGCTTCAGGAACAGGGCTATGACTTCACAATGGGGGCGTGGCGCGGTCTGACGGTGCCTCAGGGTACCGACGAGGAACGCATCTCCTCCCTCCAGGATGGCTTTACCAGCGTCTACGAATCCGACGAGTTCCAGTCATTCATGGACGAACAGGGCTTTGGGCTCGTCTACCGCGACGCCGAGGAGTTCAGCCAGTTCATGGAGTCAGAGTACGAGCGCTTCGGCCAGATCATCGACGACCTCGGACTCGAACAATCGGGCTGATCGGTGCAAATGGTCTATCGTGTGTTTCGTTCGGACGTTATCGCAGCCGGACTGCTGCTTGTACTGTCGGCGGCCGTCTTCGTCGTCAGTGCCGACTTCCCCGGTGGTCGCGGTGGCGATCCCGGGGCGGCCTTCTTCCCGCGCCTGATCACGGGGACGATCGCAATCCTCGCGCTCGGCCTGCTCGTCAAGGATCTTACCGCCGAGGAGCGAGCGGCCCACGAGATCGATCCGGCCATCGTCCGCCGGCTCGTCATCGTCGTCGCGTTTCCGACGATCTACATTTTAGCCATGCCAATCGTCGGTTTTCCGCTGACAACGATCGCCTTCCTCGCTGGGCTCATGTGGTTCTCCGGTGCGCGGTCGATCCCGATGGTCCTTGGGAGTGCCGTCGGTGTCACGCTCGTCCTCTATTACCTCTTTGGAGCCCTCTTTCAGGTCCCGCTTCCAGAGGGTCTCATTCCGATTGGAGACGTGCTACCGTTCGTAATTCATGCGGGGCTGATCTGACGTGCCGTCCATCCTCGATTTCTTCGCTCAGGGTGCTACACTCGTCTTCGAACCGTTCGCGCTGGCGCTGATCGTCATCGGTGTGATAATCGGTCTTACCATGGGGTCGCTACCGGGTATGACGGCGACCATGACCGTCGCCGTCCTCGTTTCCTTCACCTTCAGTATGGAACCTGTCGAAGGGATGATGCTCTTGTTAGGAATCTACGGGGGTGCCCTGTATGCGGGATCGATCCCGGCGATTCTCATCCGGACACCGGGCACGCCGAGTGCGGCCGCAACGGTGTTCGATGGCTTCCCACTGGCCCAACAAGGCAAGGCTGGGCGCGCGATTGGGATCGCGACCGTCGCCTCGTTTGTCGGCGGCGTCATCAGTGTGATTTTCCTTGCGGTGCTCGCCCCCCAGATCGCGAATGTCGCACTCGCGTTCCGATCTCCTGAAAACTTCGCGATCGCCGTCTTCGGGTTGACGATCATCGCCAGCATCAGCGGCGATTCCATCATCAAGGGGCTGATCTCGGGACTGCTGGGTATGTTTCTCGCGACCGTCGGGCTTGATCCGAACCTCGGCTTTCCCCGCTTTTCGTTCGGGGTCGACGCGCTCACTGCCGGTATCGAGTTCATTGCTGTGATGATTGGGCTGTTCGGGATCGCTGAGGGTATCGCCCGGTATCGTGCGGGAATCGACACCGACAGTGTCAAACAGGACCTCTCGACGGTCCGGCCGACCCGTGAGGATTTAAAGAATATTGGGAATGTCACCGTTGGTTCAGGCATCGTCGGCGCGTTCATCGGTGCTATCCCCGGTGCCGGCGGGGATATTGCCTCCTTCGTAACCTACAACGAGGCGAAACGGTGGTGTAGCAATGCGGTCCCCAAATTCGGAGAGGGTAATGTTCTGGGTGTTGCAGCCGCTGAATCGGGCAACAACGCTAGTACTGGCGGTGCACTCATCCCGACGCTTACCTTAGGAATCCCCGGCGATTCGGTAACGGCGATTCTGATCGGCGCACTGCTCGTTCACGGCATTCGACCGGGCCCCGGACTCTTCGAGAGTGAACCTGGTTTGGTCTATGCGATTTTCATCGGCTTCTTTCTGGTCTACGTTCTGATCCTCATCTTCGGGCTCATCGGTGCGCGCTACTGGGCGCGATTGATTGATTTTCCTGCAATGTATCTCTGGCCCGTTATTTTTATCCTCTGTATTATCGGTTCGATAGCCTTGCGGGGTAACCTGCTCGACGCGTGGGTAATGCTCGGCGCCGGCGTGCTCGGGTACTTCATGCGCATGGATGATTATCCATTGGCGCCGATGGTATTGGGGCTCATCCTCGGACCGATCGCCGAGTCGAATCTCCGCCGGTCGCTGCAGGTCTCCGACGGGTCACTGGAAATCATCTACACCAGTCCGATCGCGATGGTAATTCTAATCTTCAGCTTAGTCTCGTTGTTCCTGCCCTTTATCCGCCATGGGATCCAGCAGTATCGGACCTAGAGGGGTCCTGCTTTACTGTCCGTCCTTCAAAGTCGCCGTCTATCCCTTCATTCGAATCGGTGGAGACGGCAGCGTCCATGATCATCATAGGATTGGCCGGTGGTGTCTTCGGAATGTCCCTCCGGAATGCATCAGCTTCTATGGCGTTCGGTTCAGACCATCCTTCGAAGCAGCTCAGTCCGAGTTAGATCCGGTCAAGATCATTGGTAAAACTGAACCGAAGATATTTCTTGTCAGCTTCTCAGACGGTATTTCCTACGGGTGGCGACCACACCGTACTTGAGAAAGGCCAAGGGTCCATACTCAAGTCGAGCGGCGCCGTTGGCACGGACGATCCAATGCGAGATTACTCCAACCAAAAACAAACCCGTGCCTCAGAGCGCGACGTGGAGATCACCGGCCTCGAGACCTGTGTTATCGAGGGCAACTTCGACTGGAACATCGTCGAGATTCACACTGACGCCGGCGTGACCGGCATCGGTGAGTCCTACCGCGGGGGTGCCATCGCAGAACTGATGCACTACATCGAGGACGTGCTGATCGGCGAGAATCCGCTCGATGTCGAGCGTCTCTTCCGATTGATGGTTCAGGAGCTCTCGGGCCACGGCGGGACCACCGGGAAGGCCGTGACGGCCGCCTCCGGAATCGAGATCGCCCTCTGGGATACGGCGGGCAAACTTCTCGGTGTCCCGGTCTACCAGCTACTGGGCGGGAAGTATCGCGACGCGGTCCGGATCTACTGTGACTGTCACGCCGGGGAAGCCTATTCGGTGGACCACGGGTCGACCGACTACAGTGACAGCGACGCATACGCCCCGGAAGCCTACGCTGAGACCGCCCGAAACGTCGTCAAGCAGGGATTCACGGCGCTCAAGTTCGACCTCGATACGCCGATCGACAACGATCCGGACCCGGTCAATGGTCGCCTCTCGAACGCCGCGATCCAGCATAAGGTCGACACCGTTGCAGCGATCCGGGAGGCGATCGGCAACGAGATCGATCTCGCCTTCGACTGTCACTGGGACTATAGCCTCGAGAGCGGCAAGCGACTTGCGCGCAAGCTCGAGCCGTACGATCTCATGTGGCTCGAGGACGTCCTCCCGCCGGAGAACATGCGCGCCCAACGCGAACTAGCGCGCTCGACCAGCGTGCCGCTTGCGACCGGCGAGAATCGATTCCGAGTCCACGAGTTCGCGGAGCTGATCCAGGAGTTCGGCGTCGATATCCTCACGCCCGATACGAGCACTTGCGGTGGGCTGGCCGAAACGAAGGCGATCGCCAACCGTGCCGAAGAACAGTATATCCCGATCTCCCCGCATAACGTCTGTAGTCCGATCGGGACGATGGCCAACGTCCATCTCGGTGCGGCCGTCCCGAACTTCGACGTCCTCGAGTATCATGCGCTCGACGTCGAATGGTGGGACGCTCTTCTGGTGCGCTCCGAACCGCTCATAGAGGACGGCTATATTGAGGTTCCTGAAGCTCCCGGTCTCGGTGTCGGATTAGACAAAGACGTTGCCGAACAGCACGCAACTGGCGAAGGGTCGATGTTCTCGTGAGACCGGAGTAGCCATTACTTTCTAATCAGGCGTCTCGAGGATCATCTACAAACGCGGGTAGACGAGTTGGACCGTGTACAGACACCACGATTCCGCGGTGGGGCCGCTACTCGGTCCAGAATGCTTCGATCTGTTCGTCGAGACGAGTGAGGACGGCGGCAAGTACGTCCCGCCACTCGTCTGGATAGTTCTCATCCTCGCCTGGCGTCGGTGCATCCGGAGGTGGATGGAAGTGCTCGCGGGTGTTGTGATCGTTGAGGTGGCGATCCCAGCGACACTCCCACGAATTTCCCGTCCGGTATTGCTCGGCGTACTGGACGCTGAAGTCGTCGGTCTCGAACCACCGGATCTGGTCAGAAGCGAATGATGTCCGGTTTATCTTGTTTAAAGTTCCCCGGATAGCCTCCGCCACGTTCACCAAGGAATACGATGGCGTCGAGGTCGCCTCTGGTAAAGCGGGCTTCGTACGACCAGAAGAACCTGTCCTCAATGTCATCATCCGACCCGTGGAACTCGAAGGAACCGTGCATATTGTGATCGAGCCAGAACTCATCCGCAACTGTCTGGCCGTCCGGCGTGCCGATTCCGAGTCCCCGGCTTAGAAGCTCTTTGGGGTCAGCGTCCTCGCGGAACGAGACGTAGTCATCCCACGAGTCGAAGCCATGTTCTTCGGCTTCGGCCTGTTTCTCGTCACCGGTCTTTTCCCGCATATCTCGTTCCTTTCGAAGGAGCCGTCCCGATCCCGTCAGTTTGTACGTTCGCAGGTAGGGATGTCCGATTTCCTTTGTCTGCCAGTCGATTTCGGTCGGGTGTCGATCCCGCGGGAATTTCGGCAGTTCAACCTCGTCCTCCACGACCAGCGTATCGTATACCCCCATTATGGTCGTTATACCATTTCCTTGTACATATACACCAGCCAGCGGTCGCTCAACTTGAAGCAGCTCCGAACGCGCGTTTCAGCTGAATCAGAGCTTTGCCGACCCACCCCTCGTACCGAGTGAGCGTGACGATTGGAAACCACGATTCAGTGCTACCGGAAGACACCCCTCATACCGAATGAGGCGAATCCCACCGATCCGATTCGCGTCGTCTCATATCGGATAGACGAGTGAAACGTTATGGGGAGCGAGGATTGTTACGGATGAGCTCGTGGCGTTGTCTCTCCGGATGTCTATGATCTGTATGAGCGGATAACTGCAACCGAGCAGATGGAGCCGTTATCGTATGATCGTGTGTCTCGCCTCCTCAAAGAACAGTCGTTTCTCGAGATCACGGAAAGCGAGCACACAGGCGGTGGCCCAGGCGAGGGGAGCTATCTCGAACACAAACTGATTCGAGATCCGGAGATAGTTCTTGATGCGCTGAACGACGGCTGAGGTCTGTCTTGTGTTGGCGGTACGATTTCTCGTTGTCGTATGAGACGCTCCCCTC
Organism: Halalkalicoccus subterraneus; assembly: GCF_003697815.1. Lineage (NCBI taxonomy): Archaea > Methanobacteriati > Methanobacteriota > Halobacteria > Halobacteriales > Halalkalicoccaceae > Halalkalicoccus > Halalkalicoccus subterraneus. The sequence continues at coordinate 24,137 of NZ_RDQG01000024.1, forward strand.
AATATCTCTGCCTCACTCGGTACGAGGGGTGTGGATGGTGAGTGGACTCTCGAAAGTGACGAATATCCAGACTACCGTGGATGCTACTGGTATACGTGAGAAGAATCTACTTACTCGATTCGAGGAGCCGCTCGGGATCGGCTCCGTGCTCTCGAAGCGCGTCCAGACAGGATTCGAGGACAGCCATCGAAACCCCATTATCGAAACGAACAGCACTTCGTCGGGGCTCGGGCCACTCACGATGATCGATCTGGACGTACGGGTGGCCAAAGGGTGGGTGTGAACCCCTCCATCCTGCCCAACCGTGCAGGAACAGCCCCTCCATATTGATCGCAGTCGTCGTTCTCATACAGAGAGTACACACCTACTACCTACAAAGCGTGGTACCATACAGAGCATACATTTAATTGACAGCGTAGCAAAAGTACGTATATGTCGATCGATATCGATCAGTTTGACGAACGCTCTTCGGAGGAGTTAGCGGAGCTCAGCAATCCGGAGCACGCCCTTCGGTTCCTCTATGAGAACCGCGATCGAGCATGGAAGGCAAAGGAGATCGCCCGTCGGACGCCCGTCCCCGAAAACTCGATCCATCCGGTCCTCTCGCGACTCGAGAAGCAGGAGCTCGTCCGACATAAGGCTCCGTATTGGGCACTTACCACTGATCTGGATCGACTTCGCCAGGCCTACGATCACCATCGGGTGACGCGCCTGTTCGATGATTGCTATGGGGACGAGGATCGAGACGAGTGGATCGAGGCGAGCGAACAGGCTGAGGAATGATTTTCCCGTGGAACGATCGTTTACGGGACGGATCCGTTCACCAAACTAGCTCTCAACAAACACCTTTACCACTGCTTAATTTAGAGTCTATGTACGCTGAGCGGCTATGGAATCAACAAACGACACAGAAACTCAACGAAAGAGCCTATCGACGCGCGAGTCACAGGCATTGTCACGGCTCGCAAGCGAGAACCGGCAGGTCATTACTAGTAGTGATCTCGTGGATGCACTTGACATCCCACGGAAATCGGCGAAGGACATGGCGTATGCGCTCAAGGAGAAAGGCTGGCTTGAGCGTATCGCGCACGGGAAGTATCTCATCCTGCCGCTCGCTGCAGGCGAGAACTCTGTGTATACCGAGCACGAGTTCGTGATCGCGTCCGCCCTCGTGGAGCCGATGTACGTTGGGTACTGGAGCGCGCTGAATCACCACGGGCTGACGGAGCAGTTGTCCCGGACGGTGTACATCGTGACGACAGAGCGCGCTCAAGAGCGTGAAATTCACGGGGTCACGTATCGTCCAGTGTCGGTCACTGCACAGAAGTTCTTCGGCTATCAACCGACTGCGGTCGGATCGAACCAGGTGAACATTTCGAGTATCGAAAAAACGCTGGTCGATTGCGCCGACCATCCGGAATTCTGTGGTGGTATCGGTGAACTCGCAACGGCGATGCAGAACGCGGTCGAAACGCGATGTTCGTGGGAACGAGTCGTCGAGTATCTGCAGCGAGTTGGGAACGGTGCCGCAACGAAACGACTCGTCTACCTCGCTGACCAGTTGGACATCGACCTTCCGGAGTACGACGAACTCGTCGAGAACTTCACGACTGGATACCCGCTGCTCGACCCGACGAGAGAAGCGACGGGTACCCGCGACAGTAAGTACCAACTGCGCCTGAACGCGACTCCCGAATCGTTTCTCCCGGATGAGTTTGCATGATTTCCGATGCACAACTCCGGCGGCTGGCCAGAGAACTAGCGGTCCGCCTCGGCTACGCAGAGAAGAACTACGTCAATTCGTGGATCCTGTGGGCGATCTACACGAATCCCTACGGCGACAACCTACTGTTCAAGGGCGGAACCGCTCTCAGCAAGTTGTACTTCCCGGAGATGTGGCGCTACTCGGAAGATCTTGATTTCGGTGTTGAGGGAGCGTATCACGGGACTGAGGCGGAGTTGCAAGACGCACTGGAAGACGCGACTAGAGCCTCCGGCATCGACTTCGAGGTGACCAAACACCGCGAACTGCAGAAAGAAGCGTATCCGACGCACTACGTCGATATCGATATCCAGTACACCGCCATTCTCGGTCACAAGAACACGACGAGTCTGGACGTCATGATCGACGAATACGTTGCGTTCACCTCGGTAAACCATCGCCACAGCTACGAGGACGTCCCCGAATTCGAGTTGACCGCATACAGCCTGGAAGAAATCTTCGCAGAGAAGTTGCGAGCGCTCTACCAGCGGTCACAGGCTCGTGACTACTACGACCTCTATCGGATGATTACCGAGGCTGACATCGACGACTCGGGTATTCTCCCGGCATTCACGCGGAAGTGTGAACACGACGGGCTGGACGTCGATCTTCGCGACGGGCTTCCCGAAGAGAAATGGGATGAGATCCGTGACGGCTGGAAGAATACGCTTCCCGATTTGGTTGCAGAACTCCCCGAGTTCGGTCCCGTCTATGAAGCACTCGAAGACTACATCGATTCGCTGGTAGACGAACAGCAACGCTAGTCCTAGTGGTGGGCGCCGGTACGACCGAATTCCCGAGCGTGTTCGCTCTCACTTACATCGTAGCGTTCTTCTATGCTATCGGAACGCCCAGTGACGTCGTGTGTATCCGTTGGTACCAGCCAGCGGACACTCCTCTTGAAGCGTGAATACGTCGCAGAGGAACGGACTACTGAAGATAGAGACTACGAGGAAACAGCGCTCTTAGCCGACGCCAAGATATCCCGCAGATTGGGTAGCGATCGTTTCTGTCGTCGTCTCGGCGAGATGTCCCTCTTCGCGCTCCATGTCGGCATGCCGAATCGTGACGACTGTCCACGGATTCACGTAGCTCTCTCTCGGTAGACCACCTGAGACGAAGTCATCGTCAGTGAGCGAAATAGCAACTGCCCGTCGTGTCGTCGTAACCGCCGCGTAGAGCGCTTCCTCGTCGTGGAACGGGTGGGTACGATCACTCAGGCAAACGTACGGCCGGTAGTCGTGGTCCGCGAGAAGATCGGGGCCTTTTACGACTGCGCCGCGCTCGTAGTATCCGTCATTCCTCGTCGCCGTAGTAGTCGTCCGTCGTCGAAGCAGAACTGGCGTTCGTCTGTGCAGCGTAGGCGGCGAGACGATCGTCCTCGGCGATAGCCCAGTATCGGCCCCGATGGCGAACGAGGCCACGATCCTCGAGGCGCGAGAGTGTAGCGCCGACGCTCCCGCGCTTGATGCTGGTCGCTTCGTGGAGTTCCGTCTGCGTGAACGCCTGATCACGGTGGTTTGCGAGGAACTGCAGTAGCCGATACGGGTGCGTCCCTTCCTGGAGATCGAGCGCGTCCACGGGTTCTTCGTCGAACCGGTCGGTGCTGATCGGCATATGCAATAGAATGCAATATAGTGCAATAAACTGTGGGTGTGGGGAACGAAATCCGTGGCATCGACGGATAGTGGAGGAGTAGCCGTGTCCACCCAGCCACCGGAGCAACAGCTGAACGGTTCAAATCCGATTCTGAAGCGGGAATCCACTCACCATCACAGGATCGCATCCGATGGAACGTGCGGGCGATCCTCGTCCCACGAGATGGCAGCGAGAAGCGCAACGAGATGGTCGAGACGTTGATCAAAGACGTTCAACGGATGTGTATCGAGAAACGCTGCGGCCTCGCGTTGAACCGTCTCTCCACGGTGATCGATCTGGAAGTGGCATTCACCGAGATCCATGTGCGTTTCATCCTGATGCCACCCAAGCATGAGGTCTCGTTCGGGCTCAACCCACTGGATCTTGTAGAAGTCGTACGGATGATCCGGCGGAAAATCAAATGAAATGTAGAGCTCAGCGTCATCACCTAAGGCAGCCGACTGCAGGAATCGGTGGGGATCGATAGCGGCACGTACACCGACTTTGTTCTCGGCGGAAGTGTGATACCACACGTTTCGAATCGGCGTGTCCGCCGAATCGACTTGTGTCTGAAGCCGATTGTGGAGACGAGTAAGTAGCGTCCGTCGATCGAGATTCGATCGATTGGCGAGGAAGATCATCGGATCCTACTGGGAGAGTGGGGACGAGGAGTTCGATGGCTCGTTCTGCCCAGGATAGAGGGATTGAGCATCGTCGTAGAGTTCAAGCGCATGTTTCAGGAGACGTTTGTTGTCCTCACACCGTTCCCAGCGGCGGAGGATGCGACTCCGTTCTCGCACGTCCTCGCTGGAGAGGCTCTCGTCGGTGAGTGTCGCTTCGAGATCGTCGCATGAGTCGACGCCGTAGTCAGCCATCCAGTCCTCGATCGTCTCCTGAATGCTCGCAATTTCCTCGCGAAGGTCAGCCTGGCTGTGTTCGTTGATCAACTCGGTGAGTTCGTTGAAGTAGCGAAGTTGGTAGTTCGGCGCGTATTTCGTGTTGCCGTCGTCTCCTTCGATGGCGTGTACCTGCCCGAATTCAACGAGCATCTCCAGTTCGTCTTTCGCGGTTTGCCAGGAGGAAACCTGTGCTTCGGCGCGTACCCAGTCAACGGAGCGCGACTGGGTGAGCGTCATCGCGATCTCTCTCACACGCTCGCGAGACGAAAGCCCCTCCGTCCACGAGTTGAGTCCAGAGTCAGTCATACAGGCTAGTACGTAGTCAGATCTATTATATCTATTGAGCACTCTCACATATACGAGAGCAATTACACACTTGGAAGGGTAGCCGTGGTTGTGATCGGCCCGTATGTAATCAGAGACGATCGCTTTAACCACCCTCTTGATACGGAAAATCAGGGAGGGTTCGACATACTCTTGAGTCGATTCAGATCCGCGCTCTCATAGGCAACACGCCACATCGTGTGGACTGCACGAGTAACGAGTGAGACCTCTCCAACGCGGATACAGGATGGCTCGGTGTCGACAGTTCGAGCATCCGGTGGTGAATGGAAATGCCGGTCAGGAGAATGGGTGTTGGGATGTCGGTCGAATCGCCAGTTTACATCTGCGCTGTCGACGTAGTGAAACGAGTAGTTATCCAGTGTACTCCACTGGATGTCGAATCGTGCCGAGTCGGCATCGCCGAGTCCGTCAGTGAGTTCGATTCTGAGTTCTGTGGGGGTAACTGGGTCGTCGTAGCCTGTTTCTGCGACCACTGGTTCGAGATTCAGCCAGAGCGTCCGAATGCGCTGAAGTGCCGGGAGGTAGATCGTTCCGAACTCACCGGCACGATCAGTGGTCATGCTGTGAGCTGCTCACTCGCCTCGTCGTAGGCGAGGGCCGCCTGCGCGACTGCGAGGTTCTGGCGTGTCGTCTTCCATGCAGTGACGTCTTCCCACTCCTCATTCGCTTCGTTGGGCAATTGCCGTGCCAGCTCTTCGGGTGAGAGTGCATCGTATTGTGCTTCGTAGTCTCGAATTTCCGCTTTCATCCGTCTAATGCCGCCGAGAATTTCGTCTCGGGTGGCCTGCTCTCTGAGTTCATGAATCCGCGTCATCAGCACGCGATCATCGTCACGTCGGTAGCGTGTGGTGCGGCCGTCCTGTGCGGTAGCCGCGAATCCGGTCGCAACAAGCGCATCTAGATGCCGGCGAGAGGTTGGTTCGCTTACAAGTGCGCGCTCGGCGATCTCGGCCGCAGACTGTCCGTCATGAGTCTGTTCGAGGACTTCATAGATGCGTTCAAATGGCGTCGTCTCTTCCTTCCACTCCTCGGTTACGTGGTCGTTGATGTCTGTCCAGCTGTTGTCGTCGGTCATACGAGTCAGTACGCTCTCCAAAGACAAATAATTTTCTGGAAAAAACATTCCTTCCTAATCAGTGTCCTTCTTGGAATCCAATCTAGTGGATAGCGACTGAACTGACCATATTCGACCTGTATCTGGAATGAGGCTAACACTCCTTTCTCAACAACTGAACCCCGTATAGGGTGAGAACGAAGGGTAGTTTACTCGATCGTCTACGCTGAGCTTGCCGCTGATGGCCACTTCAGTACAGGATCGAAGTTGGATCAGTCCTTCGAGGATTTCAGTATTCACATCGTAGAGCCGTCGCGAAACGCCCTGTTCTACGCGAGCGTAGGCTCATCAGTGCAATCAGAGCTATCTCGCCCGTGTCCGAGTTGATTGACGGACCGGTCTCCAAGAAGCGAGAACATCGGAGTACACTACTCGATAAAATGGGATTGCGTTACAGAAATCGACCGATCGCCGAGCGCGAACGATTCGATCGATTTTCGAATCGGCGGCAATTGAGGAACGAGCCAACTAAAGATACTCGCCGATCCCCGCACCAGTAGTTCAGGAACGTACTGTCCATAGGTAATCCAGAATGCGAGATTCTGTGCGCCGCGCCGCTGCAATGAGATAACGCGCTCAACTGTCGGGCGACGGCGTGTTTCAAATTCGGCCAGAGTCTCCTCGGGCACTACTCCTGTGCTGTCACGTAGCGCCGTGGCGAGCACATCGTGGATCACGACTGCATCCTCGATAGCCAGCGGATTCCCTTGAGCGCCTATTGGACTTGCGGTATGTGCAGCGTCCCCTACTAACGCCATTCCATCCCGGGACCAGGTTTCTGCAGTACCCGGTGCGATATCAAGTAGGGTAGTGTCCCGGAAGCCATCGAGATGACGATACATTGCCGACGCGAGTTCGGAATCGATGGCTGCGATGCGGTTAGAGAACGCGCTGAAGCCCCCGGCTCGAATCGACGTCCATTCACCATCCAGTATCGGATATCCCACTTGGAGTTCGCCGTCTCCCAATCCGAAATACAGGAGAATACCGTTACGATCGATGCGGCCCTCAGTGCGGGCATCAATCGCTCCACTTGGAAGTTTGAACCACACAAGATCTATCGGGGATTCGAAAAACCCAGGATCGATTCCAGTGCTTGACCGGACTGTGGAGTAGCGCCCGTCGGCACCGACTACCACGCGCGTATCGAATCGAACGTCGGCATCCGCTTTGCGATCGTGAGCCTCGATGCCTTGGATGGTGCCATTGCCTTCGACTCGCAAATCTGTGACTGTCGTCGAGGGGTGGAACGTGAACGTAGTATATGCATCCGCTCGATCGACGAGATATTCTAGTAACGACGGTTGTTCCATCATCAAGGCGTAAGGATACTCGGTATCGAGCACGTCGAAGTCCAGAACTGAAACATCTGTTCCGTAGAGTGAGAACGTACCGTCGGTCACGGTTTCGTGAGCGAGATCGAGTACATCGTCGAGAACACCCATTTCGTCGAAGAGGCGAATCACACCTGGATTCCACCCGAACCCACGGTACTCGCGCTCGAACGTCGCGGCCCGCTCGATGAGTGCAACATCGACCCCACTCCGAGCGAGCAAGTACCCTAGAACAGCACCACCAGGCCCACAACCGGCGATAGCGACATCCGTGGTTTCGACACGATCAGGCATATCTACTGTTTCGATTGTCAGCGATTTATACCTCTTGGGCCGCGTTCATACGCTCCAGAGTGGACGTGTCACGAGCTATTCCGTCTGTACAGAATCTTTCGTGAGTATCTCACGGCACTTCACAATATACGCACTATTACTGAGAACCAGTTACGAATGATTTCGATCGCAAAATCCGATATTTGCTCACGAGATGTTGCTCACACGTCTTCAGTTCGGAAAAACACCCAAGAGATTGGGAAGTGGGGGAGGGGAGTTGACAGCAGTGTGGATGAATATGCCATCGACAGGCTGTCACTCGAACCGCACTAAATGGTAGAACGTTACCCCTATTAATTAATTTCTATCTAAATGGCCCCACACAATATCTGGCCAGGAAAGACAGTCGTTGAACAAATCTCTATTTGCATGCCTGACAGACTGTCAACGGATAGTAGGTTCCTCCTGTCTTCCCTGCATGCGTAACTAACGGCTCTTGTGCGGCCAATTGCTGGCTCATAGGGCGACTTTTGAGCACTCGACCGCCTTCGGGCAGGGGAGGATTAGTGCGCTTCAATTCGCGAGCAAAAATTTGACCCAGCGTTTTGGGCCTTATTGAAACCCTTAGTCGGCGATAGATACAGAGAAAACAGATATCAAGAACAGTTACGACTTGAAAGCTATGTTTGGCGACGAGATTCAAGGAGTTGGTGACGTTTCGCTGGCGGTATGGATCGCTATGGGGATGGCACTTGGAACCCGCCTTGGATCCGCACTCGGCGTCGTTCTGAATAATATCCCACTCGGAGTTGCATTGGGGGCGCGATGGGAATGGGATTAGGGGCGGCGTTGGGTGTGGCGTTCGGTGCGACATTTGAAGACGAATGGGAGGAACTGGATCGTTCGATTGTAGAAGTGATATATTACCGAAGATCAAAACCCTATCCCCAGCTGTGAGCGTCCTTCTTCTTCGAGCCTACCGGACCCGCCCGGCGCTGACGGACGCGATCACCGGCCCAGAGGTACACCCCGTCTCCGCCCTCCCGGTCGGCGTAGACCGCGCGCTCGGCTGCCTTCCAGTCGTCGCGCTCGATGTCGACGCCGTGGAAGCGCGGCGCGAGGCCCGCGGCGGTCCAGAAGTCGGGCGTATCCTGGAGCTGGTAGTGGAGGTGCGGTTCGCTGGAGTGTCCGGAGTTGCCACACCGACCGATGACGTCGCCCGCCGCGACTTCCTGACCCTCCGAGACCGCTATGCTCCCGGCCTGGAGGTGTGCGAGGAAGGAGTACTCCCCGTCGGCGTGCTCGATAGTGACGTGGTTGCCCGCGATGTCCCAGGTGCGCCACTCGACGAGCGCCGTCCCGACGCCCGGGTAGTCCCGGCGGCGGTCGCTCACGTCCACGACCGTCCCGTCGGCGGGCGCGACGATCGGCTCGCCGTAGGCGTAGTAGTCCTCCAGTTTGTTTCTCGACCCGGCGTGGGTCTCCCCGTCGTCGTCGGTTTGCAGGAAGTCGTAGGCGTAGCGCTGGGAGAAGATGTTCCACGAGTGGGAGGTGTCGGGCGTGACGCCCCCGTTGACCACTTTCCACTCGCCCCCAACAGGGAGACGCAACTCCGTCTCGGGGGTGTGTCGCTCCATGCTCGGCAGATCGCCCCGGTATCGAACGTACGCGACCCCCTGTCCGCCGAGCTGGAGTATCTGTGTGAAAATCCCCCACGGTGTGAATGCCCAGCGGAGCACCCCGAAGAGGTAGACCGCCCGCTCGCGGTTCGTTATCTCGTACTCGAAACCGTCCTCGTCGCTCGACACGGTCGAGAGCAAAATGGGGAGTAGTCCCCCGCCCAGATAACAGAGGAAGGCCAGCCACCACGGCCCGTCGAAGTGGTTCACGGTGAACCCGAGCGCGAAGCCGGCACCCACGACGAGCCACATGTTGACGCCGGCGAGGCGTTCGAGCACACGCTGGGGCAGGGAACGAGCGCGTTCGGTCATACTGTTCGGTGATTCATGAACGAAATAGTCGTTTTGGCTCTGTTGAAATCCTTGGCAAGTAATACATTCGGGCCTGGTTTCGACCAGTACGGAGGGAAGACTTAATATTTCAATATGTGACTGAAGCATATGTCTGAAGAACAGGGTGAACCGGACTCCCGAAACAAGATGGGGACAGGTATTGCGGTTGGAGCAGGGCTCGGAGCAGGCTTGGGCGTTGTAATGGACGATTTCACACAGTGGTTGGCTATTGGTATGGGAATAGGAATCGCTCTCGGTGCAGCTTGGAGTCAAACTGGGAACAACAGTTAGTTCGAGCTCATTTCAAAACATATCGCGATCAGTCCAGTTCGTATTGGAGAATTGATATCCCTAGACGACCTACCTATCGTTCGGTAAAGATGAATTGATATGCGAGTGCGACGTGAGGCAATATTCGAATTAGTAGCTACTCGCGGGCAAGGAGATAGCCGACGAGGGCCCCAATGACGACTGTTCCCCCGTATGTAGGCAGCAAACCGAGTGCACCAAGGAACAGCGGGACGAGGGGGAGCAAAACGAAGTCAGTGAGTAACTGAACCAACGGAGACACGCCCGGCTGCGGTTCGAAAGGGATTCCCTGGGCTACGACGAGGGCAAGTTCGAGAATGTAGAACGGCACCGGAAGTGCGAGGAAACCGACGAGCGCGCCGACCGCAGCTCCGCGGCGCGGCGAACGTTCGGCGCCAAGGCGTTCCCAGAGAAGCCACGCGAGAAGTGCCCCACCGAGTACTCCGCCAACGACGAACAGCCACAGGAAGCCGGACGGTAGGCTGAAGCCGCGACCTGCGAGCAAATTCTGAACGGATTCAGTGAGGATAAACAGGAGTGCGAAGACGCCGCCTGTAGCTCCGAACGTTCGCACGGGATGCCACCGGGCAACCGCTAGTGGCTCCCAAGCCATACCAGCGTGAAGCCGAAGAAAGCTAATAACGTTGCCCTCTACTCGGCTTCGCGTGGTATCTGTCTCTGGTTTCTAGCGAGGATTGTACGTAAGCGCGAATCTACAGATCCCATCGATGCGTACGTACGAACTATCTACCGCCTCCCTCATCCAGCGGAGGAGTGAATAACTAGGCTTTCAACAGAGCCGAGGTTTCGGATTTTAAGCGGCGTAGCTCTCCTATCCAGGCCCGAAGGCTGCAATATCAGCCCCTACTGTCGCCAGTGCGTCGGCAGGGTTTGGATCGCTGTCGGCCAGATGCGTGTACTGGTGATCCGGAATATTCGACAATGCCACCGTAATGGCTTTGCTGTACGTCTCGACGCCCGGTTCCGTCGGATCATCGCCTCCCCAGACGTCTCGGATAACTGTCATCGAATCAATACGTACTTCTAGTCTGCGTGGTTCATAGCGATCCAACAGTTCTGAGAGCCCGAGTTGGAGGGCGACGTACTCGGCAGTGTTGTTCCCCGTTCGGGAACCGACGGGTCGGCCGAGACGAGCGAGCTGGTCTTCCGCAGCGTCCATGATGACGGCGCCCGCACCGGCGGGACCGGGGTTACCGCGTGAACTGCCGTCGACGTAGAGAACGAACGTGTCGCTCGTCGGCTCGGAGACGGGTGGCCGGGTGAGTCCTAGCCCTCGCAGATCTTCGAGTGCGCGACGCAACTCGGCCGGGGTGGTCGCGGGATCGAAGAGACCGCCGTAGCCGGGGACAGCGTCGTCGATGATATCGGTGGCGGCCGCCACCTCGTAGCCGACGCCCGCGAGTACCTCATCGACGAGGGTGGCGAGCGGCGAGAGGTGTTCGACCGGCAGTGGGTCGTCGGTCACACTCTTTTCCTCGGGCTTCGGCTCCGGACTCTCACACTCTCGTGTCCGGATGGTTTCGTTGGCTGGTCGCACCACTGCATAGATATCTTCGGTGGTCAAGCAGGATAACCCCTTCAGATACTACTAGGGTGGGCCGTTGTCAACAACTCCACCCTACTTCGCTCGGCCTGACGCCCTCGCTCGTGGAGGATGGGACTTGTCCGTGAACTCGGCCTCGAACCGATCGGGGTAGTCGGTGAATCCGCGCTTCAGCGTCACTGTTCCAGACGGTAGGCCGTTTTTGAGGAAGGGACTTAGCGCCTCGGTTAAGCTACGACAAAACCTCTGAAAACATAATTCAGCAGGAAACCACACCCGCACTCCCTCTTACTTCATCCCTTATCGCGAGAAGTACTTAAAGAATCCATCAGTCATATCGTGACCGCGATATATGATGGTATCGCTTACCGACCCCCATCCGGCCTTGTCGGCTCGGAACTGGAAGTACCGTCTCGCTCCCAGGACAATACGATGAAGAGACGCCGATCCTCTCAGAGTGGAAGCTGTAATCGCCCAGTCAACTGATCGAGTCGTTTCGATCGTGCTGCCAACGGGCTATTCGGCACGTCGGGCTCGGCGTAAGCGGTCGGATGGTCGGCGTCCGCACGTACCTGCTCGAGGCGGTCGACCTCCCAGACGATTCGGACGTCGTTTCGATCGGCTGTTGGACCGTCGGCCGAGAGCTCCTCTTCAGCGAATTGCTCCCGGAACTCGGTGAGTGACTCGTCGTTGAACTCTGTCGCCAGCTGTTCTTACTCGTTCGTGAGTTCGGCGAGACGATGGAGGGGACAAAACCGATGACTAGTATAGGCGAGTCCCGCTGCAATGGGTTCCGGCCTGCAGGCGTGGTGGCACCGATCGCTCTGGTATTGAAATAGGTGCTGGTGCTCCGGCAGTTTCATCGATCGGATCGGCCCGAGACTGGATGTCAACTCGTCCATCTGTCCTTCTTTCCGGAAATAGGATCGAACCGGACCGAATCGATCCGAGTTGGTCTCACCGAAACGGGAGCTGGGGCTCTACGCGCTGGATCAGTTCCCGGATCGTATCCTGTTTGGAATACCCGATCACCGAGAGCGCGACCACGATCCCGATGAGCGCTAGTGCTCCGAGAAACTGCCCGCTTGCCAATTCTCCACCGGCATAGACGGTGAGTACGTACGCCGGCAGCCGACCGATGCTGATAACTACCAGAAACGTTCGGAGCCGCCACGTCGTGAGTCCACAGAGAAAACAGATCGCGTCGTCCGGGAGGCCGGGAATGATGACGAACACGAAGAGGCCGGCGATACCGACCCGGTCGACGAACCCGTCGAAGCGGGTCAGCACGTCCTCGTGAAGGACGTCCTCGACGAACGAGCGTCCGTAACGCTTCGCCAGACTGAACGCGATGGCACTCCCGATCAGAACGCCGGTGAGGCTGTAGACGGTGCCGAGACCCGGGCCGAAGAGATACCCCGCAACGAGCGCGACGACCTGTCCGGGGATCGGCGCAACGACGACCTGGGTCGCCTGGATGAGAACGAAGACGAAGGGAGCAAGGACGCCGAACTGGGCGATCCACTCGCGAAGGGCGTTGGCGTCAAACAGGATCGGCGCGTACTGGCTCGCGACAACGGAGAGGGCGCCAACCACGGCTACAACCAGAAGCGCAACGAAGAGTCCGCGCCGTCGATCCGCTCTGGATGAAAACACTTGCATCCAGTCCGAATTCGCCCATTGGCGGCTTGAAGGTTCGCGTTCCGAACGCGACATCCTCTCGCCCTTAAAACCTTACCAGCTCGTCTGGTATTCCCTCTGGGAGGGAAACTCCGCCGTTTACGGCGGAGTGGATGTCACACCACGTCCCTCGTTTGGCCGTTACTGCCGCCGCCGCCATACGACGAACAGGGACGAACGATCATCGGGCAGTTCCTCTCGCTAGAGCCGACGCCGATGATGGTATTCGAACTCGTGCTCGCGCTCGTTGCCGTCGCCGTCTGGTGGCTTCAGGGACGACCTGAGTTCGATACGATACGGGCCATCGTAACCAGTCGGGCCCGGTGAGGGAGCGACAACAACAGGATCCCTCGGTTCGAGGAACCAAACGGTCGCGGGAAACCGAACAGACCGGTCAGTCGTCGTCAGCGGTGTACGCACCTCCACGTCGTTTGATGTGGGCGACGATACGGCGCTGTTCACCTCGTCGGACGGTCACAGAGAGCCGAAACTCGCCGAGACGTCTCTTCTTGTATGGACTGTTCTGCAGTGGTTCCCCGTACTCCGGCGGGTCACGCCATGGAGAATCGACGATCTCCTCAAGCTTGTCCAGAATATGATCTTGTTCGTCAGTAGAGAGTGTCTCGAGATCGATTCGGGCCTTTGAGGCCAGTTCTCACGTCCACTCAGTATCACTCATCGGCCGTGCCGAACTGCTCGCGTGCCTCGGCCGCACTCATTGTCGTTCCCTCATGGATCTCGTCCTCAGCGGCAAGGAGTGCGACGAGTTCGTCGCGGTCGAACGTCGGGAATTCGGCGGCGTCCCGAAGCGTGTAGCGGATGAATTCACTCCGACTGTTGAAGCCACGTCCCTACCAGGTGTTATCAATCTCCCTCAGAAACGATTTGGTGACTTTGAAGTTTGCTGTGACGATCTCGTCCTTATCGTCATCGTCTGTAGCCGCTTCAGACGTACGTAGGTATTACCATCGTCTTACGCATAATCATTTCGCTGACTGCGTATTTTCTCGACTTGCTGCTGAATACCACCTCTGTACGTCGTAATGAGTACTATTTGCATTTCCTGTAGTTCTGAACCCTATATGAGTAGCTGCCGGGTGGGCCGAACTCTCGATCACGGCTCACATCCAATCAACGGAGGATAGAAGCGGTAACGTGCCCACCGTCATTACTCAGTAGCGAACTCGACGCCCGTGATCTCAAAGCGTGCGCCACCATCAGCACCGTCGATCACATGGATGGTCCAATCGTGAGCATCGGCTACCTGTTTGACAATGTGTAGACCGAATCCAATCCCGTCGTCTGTAGTGGAGTAGCCTGCGTTGAACATGTCGTCCTGTATGTCTTCAGGGATCCCTGGTCCGGTATCCTCGATGTAGAACCCCGCCTCTACCGCTCCAACAGTGACCGTCACATCTTCACCGCCGTGTTCAACCGCGTTTCGGAAGAGGTTCTCGACGAGTTGCTGGAAACGGCTTCGATCTGCTTGAATCTCGTCGTCGATATCGATTGTGAGTGTCGCCTCCGCTGTCGCAACGTTCCCCCAGCAGTGTTCGAGGAGCGCTGCCAAATCGACCGGTTCGGTATCACTCACTTCAGTCCCCTCACGTGCTAGTGTAAGTAGATTCTCAATTAGTTTCTTCATCCGGTCATGGGCCTGCGCAACGTGAGCAAGCTCATCGCTTTCACACTCCTCTTGGGCGAGTTCGAGGTATCCGTCCGCTACAGTAAGCGGATTTCGTAGATCGTGGCTAACGACGGAGACAAACGCCTCTAACTGTTTCTCACGTTGTTTGCGCTCGGTTATCTCGTGATAGAGACCGAGCAACCGATCAGGCCCGTTTTCCTGATCGATAACGACTCCCTGGACCTCTGCCCAGACTATCTCCCCATCTTCGTGGATCATTCTGAACTCCGTGTGATACAGTTCCTTGCTCTCAATCGATCGGTCCATTGCCTCTTCGACTTCGGGGAGGTCATCCGGATGGGTACGCTTGGCGAAGGCATTATAGTCACCCTCAAACGAACCGGGCTCAAGTCCAAACGTCCGTTCCAATGTGTTGTCCCACTCGATTTCGTCTGCGCCTATCTTCCACTCCCAAATGCCTGTTTCGGTCCCCTCAAGAACGATTTCGAGGCGCTGTTTCGTCTCGCGGAGTTCCTGCTCTCGGGCTTTCGTAGTGGTGAGATCGCGGCCGGTTCCGACAATACCGAGAATCTCTCCCTCGGAATCAGTGAGCCGTCGGTTGATGAACTCGTAGGGAATGTGGGCTCCGTCGCTCGTTTGGACCTCAGCCTCTCCTCTATCAGCACCCGTCTCCAGTGTTGTCTCGAGCGACTCGACAACGTGCGGCTGTGTGTCTTCGGGGAACAACTCGATTGCCCTCATCTCAGTTAGTTCCGCCGCCGAATACCCAGTCACTTCCACCATGGGTTCGTTCCACCATCGAAGGTCACCCTCTGGGCTGATCACATAGAAGATATCATCCAACGTATCCAGTGCTTCGGAAATGAACCGCCGCTCTGCTTCGAGTTCCTGTTGTCGCTCGCGTTGTTCGGTGACTTCAACGAAATAAAACGCGATCCCCCCATCCCGTTTCGGATAGACGTTGATGTCGAACCAGCCATCGAGTCGGGAGACATACTCCACGAACGAGGCCGGTTCTTTGGTCTCCATTACCCGTCGGTACTCCGTCTCGAACCGGGTGTCCTTCGCGTCCTCGAACACGTCCCAGAAGTCCCGTCCGAGGAGATCCTCGTCGGACATCTCGTACAGGTCTTGGGCTTGCTCGTTGACGAGGGTGAACCGCCAGTCCGAGTCTACTTCAACGATCGCATCGGTTACCCGCTTGATGATCTGCTCGCGTTCGTCCACGATCGATTCAAGCTGAGTTCGCGTGTGTTCGGCCTCGCGTTCGATCCAGTATCGCTCGACGGCGTTTCGCACACGGTTTGCCAGAATCGTATACTGATCGGCCCCACGTTCTTTTTGGAGATAGTCGGTCACGCCCGCAGAGATCGCATCGGAGGCGATCTCCTCTGACCCCGTACCCGTATACAGGATGAACGGCAGATCTGGATACTCCTCACGGACCGTTTTTAGAAATTCGAGACCAGTCTGGCCGGGCATGTTGTAATCCGAGATGACGCAATCGAACTGTGCCTCGGAAAGGCGGTTCAACCCATCACTGGCGTTTGCTGCCGTTTCGATGGCGAATCGGTTGTCCTCGCGCGTGAGGAAGGCGGCGGTCAATTCCGCTTGATCGGGCTCGTCGTCGACGTGAAGGACACGTATGGTATCGTCCCCGCCGTCAGTACCAGTGTCCATCACTCGGTGGCTTCGATCGCGTTATGTTGATCATCATCACTGTGGGAGGCGGACACGATCCGTGCAGGGATCGTGAGAGACAGTGTGGGTGTGTCGCTGCTTGCGAAAATACGGCGTGGATGTGTGGTTGCCATGATCGGCGGGTGTGGGTTGTGGACCCGACTACGGGGACCCCCAAACGAAAAGTCTGGGGTGTAGACCTGATCGGCCACAGAGTATTTCCCGTACCAGTATTACACTGGTTGATCTACATGTTAATTAACGTATGGGAGAGATAGTAACTGAGAGCTACTATTCTATACTCACTGCGTATACTCGGCTTCGATATTTCATTTCACCGGATAGAGACGAGCAAATGGGCCTATATCTCCGTATTTTCGGAACCAGTACCAAATAAGTGGAACTCCAATAACGGTTGGCCAAAGCCAGCTCACGACCGGTGAGACAGCACTGAAGTTGACGACTGACACTGCAGTTACCGTAGCGATGTAGGCCCCCATCATTCGCCCGAGATGCTCAATCATCCATGGACCTTGTTGATCCGAACGACGGTACTCCCGGAGGTCAGTGATCCCAACAAGAAGGCCGATGGCACCGAAAACGACCATCACCGTTCCGAACGAGTCCCCACCGAGCAGAAATCCAGCCCCCCATCCCCCAAGGAATAGACACGCGACGACGACGAGAACTGCAGCTATCCAATCGATTCGCCCAACTGTATCCGATGCCCGTTTTCGGGAGAGAACTCGATACCCGGAAAACGCGAAGTAGCCGCTAAAGATGGCGACCAGCGTGAGAAATATTCGATTCGGGGTGGGGTCGAAAGCGAGTAATGGAAGGACAGTTCCGACGACCACGCCCATTGCTCCAACGTAGACCCGCCCGGCAAGCCGGTGACGGGTGCCGCCTTTTGTAGTGACGAGTGCACCGACTCCTGCGAGCAGTGCAATGACTCCCGCAATAATGTGTACCCAAAGTGTGACTGATTCAGAAGTCAGCATAGCATACGTTCGGGTGGCGAGATAATAGCTGTATTGAGTGTATATCCCACGAATACACCGGTTTCACGTGGTTGAGCCGTAAATGTAAC
The DNA here is from genome assembly GCF_003697815.1 of Halalkalicoccus subterraneus. NCBI lineage: Archaea > Methanobacteriati > Methanobacteriota > Halobacteria > Halobacteriales > Halalkalicoccaceae > Halalkalicoccus > Halalkalicoccus subterraneus. The sequence continues at coordinate 41,485 of NZ_RDQG01000024.1, forward strand.
TACAACGTAGTGTGTCTGTAGTAATTAATCTGAGGTGACGGTTTCTGAAAAATACACCGTGTGAGACAGGCGCCCTCCCTGAAACACCATTGGACAATACTTCAACTCAATAGCACGAAGACGGCCTTCAGGTGTCTCATCACAACCAACCTACTACTGAATGAGTAGATCGATATCGGAGGGCACTAACTACCCGACACACCCATAGGACGTCCTCACAGACGGGGAGTTGAACTTTTGCTGGAGGCGTGCTCAGTGCTCCCGAAACCGCACGACTTCGAGGGACGATTCATTTGACTTACCGCAGCCGACTCGGGTTGCGGGCAAACGAGATTGCACATTGAGCGTCTCGGCTATTGCGCTACGAGGACGACAGCAACACCGGCGAGCAGGAGCCCTGCGACTCTCGTTGTGGTGATTTCGTCTCCGAGCACGGCCATCCCGATGAGCGCTGCGACGACGAAATACATGGCACCGAGCGTCGAAACGACCGTCGTTGAGCCATGTGAGAGACCGACGTACATCGAGACGAAGCCGATTCCGGCGAACAATCCAGCCACGCCGGCGAGCGCCCCGCCTCGTGGCGTGATGGCCAGCGAGGCACCTGAGACGACAACGAACCCGACTGCAAGGAGGGTTGCGACGAGATACGATATCGCGGCAGCCGTCGTCGGGTCCATGGATTCCGAGGCGGCGTTTCCCACGACGATCCAGATTCCCCATGACACCATCGTCAGCGATCCGAACACCACGGCCGAATTCACCCCAGGGACTCCCATCGGTGCGTACGTTCCCCCTGTAACGGTAAAAGACTCCGTTTGTAGCAATTCTACTCATATACTCGAGAATCAGTCCGGGGTGGCATTCAGACGAATTACGACCCTATATCCTTCGGCGGTCGAAACGTTTCCTATCCGCGGTTGTCTGCAGTCGCTGGTGCCAGCCATAGGCCTCCCTCGAAGCGTGAAGGGACCTACCCCGTCAACACGCACCGCCGCCCGCACCGCCTGCTGCACCAGCTCCTGCACAGCTCGCGGCACTCGCGCTGGCACTCGCAGCGGCAGCCGTCCCGGCGACGACGATTGCTGCGTTGTCCGACCGGCTGTAGTCTTTACACTCGCCCCACGCGACCGGCGCGATCTCGTCGTCGATGTCGTCCGCCGCCTCGACCGTGTCGCGGAGGTCAGCAATCCCGAACCCGGCGTCAGTCGCGTACCGATCCACAAGCCCATCAGTGAGTGCGATCCGCCGGCACTCCTCGGCCTCGAAGAGTTCGTCGCCGTCGAAGGTGAACTGGACGTCGTAATGACGGACGAACACGTCGTCGAACGGTGCTTGGACAGCTTTGATCGCTTCGCCAACGAGTTCCCAGACGAGCCCCATATCGGGATTCTCGATGTCTTCACCGAGCGAGAAGCGAGCGATGGGGACGACGACCGGTACGCCGTCCGGCCCTTCGTTCACGACCGCGACACCGGTCACACCACAGTCCTCAACGGTGTCAGTACCGCGTTCAACGGCATCGCGGAGCGCTTCGTCCGCGTCGTTCTGGCGCGCTTCGAGATCGACCTGCTCGTCGGGTGTATCAGTGCCGAGTAAGCGTTCGAGGAGGGATGGCATCCTGTCCCAGTCTTTCGAGCGGCTGGACTTCGGTATTGTGGTGACCCATCGAACCAACCGCGTCTTGCGGCCCACAACAGCGGTTATGAGAAGATTTTTCGCACTAACTGACTCAGTAGCCACTATGGCAGACGGACTCGTCGGCGGTCTCGGTCCAGCGGGCCACAGTACCGCAGTCGTCACGACGAAGCATTGTTCGGGTCAGTAGTCGATATCGAGTTAGCTGGGCGTCGGAACACGCTCATGTCACCCGATATCTTCGTCGGAGGATGCCAGTTCACGCACGTGTGATCGAATGGGAGTTATACCGTCGGTCGAACGGCGACTTTGAGAGGAGTTCACCCTGATGAATGAACGACCCCGGCTTGCGCTCGTCGTCTGGAGCGTCCTCGTTTCACAGGTATTTCTCTACCCGGGACTCGACGAAACCGTCTCGGCACTCGGTGGCAGCGAGATCGTCCTCGCTGGAACGTGGTTTCTCGCCGCCGAGTTCAGTGCATTCGTGGTCTGTGCCGTCCTGTGGGGCGTCGCCAGTGACTCCCTCGGGTCTCGAACGCCGCTCGTCGTTCTCGGTGCGGCGGGCGGTGCCGCGAGCTATCTGGCGGTCGCACTCGCTCCGAGCGTCGGGCTCGGGTTCGGAGCGGTGTTGCTGTTGCGGGTCGTCGGTGGTGCGTTCACGATCGGTGCGTTCTCGTTGTCGATCACGATGTTGATGGACCTCTCCGGGGAACACGGACGCAACATGGGTGCTGCCGGGACGGCAATCGGCCTCGGGGCGGCGATCGGCTCGGTCGTGGGCGGGCAACTCGCGACGATCGATCCGCTCGCACCCCTGTACGGCGGTGCCGTGCTCCTCGGTGGTGCGGCTGCCCTCGCCGCGACGGTTCCCGACCGGAGTACCGGCGGCGGGCTCCCCGTCGACATGATCGTCGATCGCGTCCGAACGCGCCCCGTATTACTCGTCCCGTTCGCGTTCGGCTATATCGACCGCTTGACGGCTGGCTTCTTCGCGTTGACTGGTGTCGCCTACTTCAGGGACACGTTCGGTATCGACGCGGCAACGGCGGGATTCACGCTGGCGTTGTTCTTCGTTCCGTTCGCAGTGTTGCAGTATCCGGTCGGCTCGCTTTCGGATCGAGTCGGGCGATTCCTTCCCGTCGTCGTCGGCTCCCTGCTGTATGGGGTAACGATCATCACTGTCGCACTGGCACCGAGCTACGTGGTCGCGGCGGGTCTAATGGTGCTCGTCGGTGTCTGCGGGGCGCTCGTCTCGCCAACGACGATGGCGCTCGTCACCGACATCGTCCCGGCGACGGAACGTGGCGCGGCGATGGGCGGATTCAACGTATTCGGTAGTCTCGGGATGTTGAGCGGGTTTCTCATCGGTGGCACCGTCACGGAACTGTACGGCTATCTGCCGGCATTTCTCGTGGCTGGTGGACTGGAGATAGCGATCGCAATACTTGCGTCTCGGTCAGTCCATCGAATCACGGTTTCCGATGGAGGACTCTCGTCTGATGTGAGTAACGACTGAAGGCGAGGATCGAGATGGAACCACGGTGGCGTGGAACACCGCTTCGCTCCACGACAACGGTGTTGGAACGCTCGTTTTACGTGGGGACGGCAGGAGAAATGAGCGAGCGGACTGTGGAACGATACATCAACCGCACAGAGCATGTTTGAATCGTACTTCCGCGATTCACCCTCGGGGCTTGACCCCGAGGCACTCTCACTGTATTTTCTGTAGATCCTCGATATTTCGGTCAACGTCTCCACCGCGATAGCAACCAACCCACTCAACTAACTAATCAATCAGACATACCAACTCCCTGAGTACGATCTATAGTACGCCTTTAGGCAGAAGAAGTCTTATTACTAACTAACTGGTTAGTTTCAGTATGAGCCAATCGGTTTCCCAAAAGCGGCCGTGGCTCGCTGCACTGCTCGGAGCACTTGCGACGGGGGTTGGGCATATCTACCTTCGTCGGTGGCGTCGTGGATTTGCTTGGGTCGGCGTTCTATTTGCTGTCACTGTCCTTTTCGTCGACTCTGCGGTTGTCGAGACGCTCGCAAACGGGACCGCCGTCGATCCGATAGCGATCGCGCCAATTCTATTAGTGGGTGGTCTCAGCGCCGCCGATGCGTATCTCCTCGCACATGTGCATAATGCGGTCGCTCGACTGGCCGTCACTTCGGATGGACAGCTCACACACTGTCCTCACTGTGGCAAGGAGCTCGATACGGACCTTGAATTCTGCCACTGGTGTACGACGGATCTCAGCGAGTTGGACGAGATCTCCTCGGATACTCGGGACAAAAAGGACGATCCATATCGGAACTAGATCGACCGATTCACGCCTCGATTCGGTTCATAGCGGCTTGTCCTGTTTCCACAACCCATTATCGGGATCGGGTTTCCGTGCCGGTCACAATCGGTATCAGTGAATACATGGAGCTAGCCGAGGAACTCGGGGACGATGTGGCCCTGGGGACATGCCGCGACCGGGTACCTGCTCTATGCGGCGTATACGCGGCTTCGATACGACCGTCCGCCGGACGGACCAGCCACATTGCTGTTGTTGTTCGGGACGCAGCTTCCCGACCTGATCGACAAGCCGCTGGCGTGGACGCTGCTCGTGTTGCCCTCGGGGCGCTCGCTCGGGCACTCCCTGCTCCTTCTCGTCCCGCTGGTGCTCATCGCGGCCGTCGTCGTCCGGAATCGGGACACCGAGTGGGCGATCGCACTCGCGGTCGGCGCCCTCTCACACGCCATCGTTGATGTCCTGCCAGCCGCCCTTCGTGGCGAGTTCGCCTACACCACGTCCCTCGTTTGGCCGTTACTGCCCCCTCCACCATACGACGAGCAGGGACGAACGATCATCGGACAGTTCCTCTCGCTGGAGCCGACGCCGATGCTGACGTTCGAACTCGTGCTCGCACTCGTCGCCGTCGCCGTCTGGTGGCGCCAGGGTCGGCCCGGGATCGATACGATTCGTGCTGTCGTGGTCGCTCGGGACGGGTGAGGGGGCGGCGACGACAGGCGCCGCTTGATTCGACGAGAGCATCGTAGTCGGTAGAAATAGTTTTCTTATCGGGACGTTCCAGTGGGCGATTCGGCGCTTTCGAGTGTTTCCGCCCACAGCATGAACCGCTCGAAGCCCAGCATCACGACGAGGAAGACACCGGTGAAGACGGCCGTTTCGATGAGATCGAGGATGCCGGTGAAGGCAACGACGGTGAAGATGAACGCCGTAAGGGCGGCGACGAGACCTGCAATGAAGAGTCTGAATCGAGAATCCATGGGTTCCTCTATGGCGATTCGAGATCATAACGGTTGCGTGAGAAGAGATCGCTGCTGGCATGGATATGTGTCGGTGAAGCGTGCCGAGCGACTCCAAGACGGTTATTCGAATGTACTGTCACTGTCTTCGAGTCAGTTCTCTTCAACCGCGACGACCCGTTCGTCGCCTCTTGAGCGAAACCTCCATCTCGGGAGACCACCGGCGCGTTGAGCTCACGGCCGACCGCAGCCCGAACTCTTCGTGTGTCCTCACTCGGAATCGAGGTCGTCGCCGAGAGACCCCTCGTACTTGTCCTGTTCCTTCTCGGGCAGGAACTGGCGCTCCCACTCGACGACCTCGGGGAATCCCGAAAACTCGTGGAGGCTACCGACCGGTCGGTCGTTGAATTCGTCGTCGATGTCCCGCATCGCCGCGACGGGATCGTCGGCAAACGTCGAGAGGTCGGCGTGGACGTTCGCGATCGTCGATAGCGTCGAGGCGATTGGGAACACCACCAGATCGAAGCCCCACTCCTCGAGCGCCGACAGCTCGACGTACGGTGAGGAACCCATATCGCCGACGAAGTTGTAGACGATCGGGCCGTCGACCTCTCGGCCGACACGTTCGAGTTCCCGCTCGTCGGTGGGACCCTCGACGAACGCGACGTCGGCGCCGGCGGCGAGGAAGTCGTTGGCACGGCCGATCGCCGCCTCGAGCGAGCCGTCGCCGGTCCCGCGCGCATCGGTGCGCGCGATCAGCACGAATTCGGGGGCCCGCTCATCGCGCACGGCGGCCGCGGCTTCGATCTTCCCGACCGCTTCTTCTCGTGGAATGACCTGCCGTCCCTTCGTGTGCCCGCAGCGTTTCGGGAACGTCTGGTCCTCGATGTGGATCGCGCCGACGCCGGCCTTGATGTACTCGCGGACCGTCCGGACGACGTTCGTCGCGTTGCCGTAGCCGTTGTCGGCGTCGGCGATCAGCGGCACGTCGATGCGTTCCTGGATGTTCGTCGCGTTGTCGATCATCTCCGGCATCGTGATGAACCCGGCATCCGGATAGCCGATCTTCGAGAGCGACGTGCCGTAGCCGGTCATGTAGATGGCGTCGAAGCCGACGCTGTCGGCGACGGCGGCCGTCAGGGGGTCATGAACGCCGGGACAGGCGAGGATCTCGTCGCTCGCGAGGCGTTCTCGGAGCGCTCCACCAGTGGTGGTCATGGCCGTCCCCACGTCACGCGGCGGGTGGTCGGTGTCGATTCGACTCGGCCGTCGTTAGAGTCGGGGTCGTTATACATTGTCTGAAAGGTGCGAGAGGACGTCGTCGGTCGTAACGACGTCACCGTACTTCGCGTTGATGTCAAAGAGGTTGGCTCGATGCGGTCCCTCGGCACGGTCGCCGACCGCGTCGGCGGGAACGATGGTTCGATAGCCGTGCTGGAGGCTGTCAACGGCGGTTGCACGGACGCAGCCGCTGGTTGTGACGCCGGCAAGGACGAGCGTGTCCACACGATCCGTCGTTAACTCCGTCTGGAGGTCGGTCCCGAAGAAAGCGCTGGCGTACTTCTTCAGGATCACTCGTTCGCCATCTGTGGGTGCGATTCGCTCGTCGACGTCGACCGCCTCGGTGCCGAGGCGCAGTTCCTTCAGGGCGGGCACCTTCTCGATGAACCGCCCGGCATCGCCGTACGAGTCCTCGAACGCGACGGTCGTGAAATAGCGCGGGAGGTCCCGATCGCGAAAGGCCGCGAGCAACTGTTCGGTCCGTTCGAGGACGTCACTCACGTCCGAACCGAGGCGAGTGGTCGGATCCGTGAAGGCGTTGATCAGGTCGATGACGAGCAGTGCCGGTCGCTCGCCGAGGCCGACGCTCGCGCCGAAGTCCGCCGGATCGTAGTCGATGTCGAAGTCGTGTGGTGAGTCCATAAATTGTGATCGGCGACGGCTCAGTTGTGTCGATCGTCGAACTCCCGGCGTTCGGCGGCGATGCGTGCTTCGAGGGTCTCGTCGTCCGGTAGTGGGCCGTAATCGAACGCTTCGGGCTCGTCGCGCGTCCTGTGGAGCTCCTCGCGTCGATCCTCGGTGGCTACGTCGTCGACGCTGCCCTCGTCGAGGACGACCCCGTACTCTGCCTCGGCGGCTGATTCGGAGACGAGCCCGCGCCGAACCTCTCGAGCGACGACATCGGGATCACGTTCGAGCGGATCGCCGAGCCCGCCGCCGCCGGCGGTACTGAAGACGAGTGTATCGCCCGCCTCGACGGCGACGTTTTCGACCTTCGACGGTAACTCCTCTTCAGTCCCGTCGGTTCGGATCAGTGTCTTCTCGCTTGTTTGGGCATGGCTACCGCCGTCGACGCCCCACGGGTAGGTGTGGGCCCGATCGTCCTGGAAGGTGATCGCCCCGTCCTCCTCGAACGTGTAGACCTTCGTGATGCCGTGGCCACCTCGGAACTGGCCGGCCCCGCCGGTGTCGCTCCGGGTGCTGTACTCGTCGATGCTCAGCGGGTAGTACGCCTCCTGGTATTCGGCGGGCACGGTCCGGAACATCGGCCACCACGAATGGCCGTCGAGCCCGTCACCGCCCGGCCGTGCGGGGATCCCGCCGTAGAGGATCTCGAGCATCTGGAAGTCGTTGCCCTCCGAGTCCGTGCCCGCATAGACGAGGTTTGGCGACGTGCCGTAACTCCCCGCGACAGAGAAGCCGTCGATGAGCTTCGAGAACGTCGCCTGCAGGACGTCGAACTGCCGGGCCATCATCGGTAGACGGTTGCCGAGCGCCGCCGGGAACTCCGGCTGCACGACGCTCCCTTCAGGCAGCGTCACCTCGAAGAGGTCGTAGTAGCCGTCGTTGAACGTGAGCAGGGGGTCGAACGCCATGATGAGGAAGACCCCGGTAAACATCTTGAACATCTTCTCGTTCAAGAGGAAGTTCACCGTCCCCGGGACCTGCTCGTCGGTGCCCGTCCAGTCGAGGTAGACGGTCTCACCCTCCCGGTAGATCTCGAGGTGGAGCTTGATCGGGCCGTTACCCATCCCGTCGTCGTCGACGTAGTCCTCGAAGGTGTAACGTTCGCCCTCGGGGACGAACTCGTGGATGAGGTCGATCATCCCGTCGCGGGTGCGATCGAGGATGGCGTCGCAGGCCTCGACGTACGTCTCCTTGCCGAAGCGATCACAGAGCTCGTGGATGCGGGTTTCTGCGGCTTTCGTCCCCGCCGCCAATGCCTTGATGTCGGCTTCGGCGTGTTCGGGTAGGCGAGTGTTGTGCGCGAACGATTCAAGCAGTTCGCTGTCGATCTCGCCGCCCTTGTAGAGTTTGACCGGGGGCAGACGCATCCCCTCCTCGAAGATCGTACTCGCCTGAACGGGCATGCTACCGGGCGTCTTTCCGCCGACGTCCATCAGATTGCCCCACTGGCTGGAAAAGCCCACGAGGTCCCCCTCGTAGAAGACCGGACGCAACAGGAGCATGTCCGGCGTGTGCGAGACCGCGCCGGCGCACATGTACGGGTCGTTGGTCGCGATCACGTCGCCGTCGGCGAGGTCCTCGCGCTCGAACGCCGAGTTCGCGAGGATGGTGTCGATCGCCGAGCCGAACTGACCCATGACCATCCTACCTTTCGCGTCGGCGATGAGTGGGAACTGGTCGGATTGTTCGCGGATGACGGGACTGATCGCCGTCGTCTCGACCACGCGGTCCATCTCGTAACGGGTGTTCGAGAGTGTACTCTCGATGATGTCGAGCGTGGTCTGGTCGACGTCGTGTTCACCGACGAAGTCAGGGGATTCACTCACTGTCGGTCACCTCGGTTGATCTCGATGTTGCCATAGCGGTCGATGGTCGCGACGTGGTCGGGTTGGACGACGACCGTCGAGTCGTCGTCCGTAACGATCGCCGGCCCGTCGATCTCGTTGCCCGGCCGCAACTGGGCGCGGTCGTAGACCGACGTGTCGTAGTATTCGCCGTTGAAATACACCTCGTGGGAGTCGAGTTCGGCACCGGTCGGATCGGCGTCGGTACGTGGCTGTTCCTCGATCGTAACCCCCTGTAGTGTCCCGTTCCCGATGACGCGAAGAGTGGCGATCTCCAGGGGCGCATCGAGCGAGAACCCGAACTGGCGATCGTGGCGTGCCTCGAAATCGTCCTTGATCTCCGCGAGTCCGGCCTCGTCGCGGAGGTTCTCGATCGTGATCGGGATCGACATCTGGATGTCCTGCCGGAAGTACCGACAGTCGGCGAAGTAGTCGAACGCGTGATCGGCCTCGTCGACGCCCTCGGAGACGAGCCACTCGCCGGCCTCTGTCTCGAGGTCGCGCAGTTTCTCGGCGACGTCCGCACCGTCGATGTCGTCTTCGGTCTCCAGATACGTCTCCGAGAACTCGTTTCGAACGTCCGAGGTGAGAAAGCCGAAGGCGGACATGACCCCTGGACCCGGCGGGATGAGAAGGGGATAGGTCCCCATCACGTCTGCGAGCGCGTTGGCGTGCATCGGACCGGCGCCGCCGAAGGCGACCAGCCCGAACTCGCGGGGATCGTAGCCGCGCTCGACGGAGACGACGCGAAGCGCGCTATGCATGTTCTCGTTGACGATGTCGAGGATCGCCTGTGCGGCCTCCTCGATCGTGGTACCACGCTCGTCGGCGATGGTTGCCACGGCATCGCGAGCGGCCTCCCTATCCAACTCCATCCGCCCGCCGAGTTGGACCGTCGGTGGGATCCGACCGAGAACGACGTTGGCGTCCGTGACGGTCGGCTCCTCGCCACCCTGTCCGTAACACGCCGGTCCGGGATCCGCGCCGGCACTCTCCGGACCGACCTGCAGCGATCCGCTCAACTGTACACGAGCGATCGAGCCGCCGCCGGCACCCACGGTATTGACGTCGACGGATCTCGATTTGAACTCCCGATACCCGACCTTCGTCTGGCGCGCGGTCTCGGGCGTCCCGTCCTCGACGAGCGACACGTCGGTCGAGGTGCCCCCCATGTCGAGCGTCAGGACGTCGGGAACGCCTTTCTCCGACGCGATGGTCGCCGCCCCGACGACGCCGCCACTCGGCCCCGAAAGGGCGAGTTCGACCGGTCGCCCCTTCGCAGCCTCGGAACTCATCAGCCCGCCATCGGAACGGACGACGTTCATCGTGGCCGTCGATCCGGCCGCCGCGAGCGATTCGTCGAGTCCGTCGAGGTACTCGATGACCGTCGGACGAGCGTAGTCGTTGATGACGGTCGTGAGCGTCCGTTCGTACTCGCCGTATTCCGGGACGATGTCGGAGGAGATGGACACCGGCAGCCCGGGCGCCTTCTCGGCGACGATCTCCCGGACGCGCTCTTCGTGGGCGGGATTGAGATAGGAGTTCAACAGCGCGACGGTCACCGACTCGACGCCGGCAGCGTCCAGTTCCGCGACCGCTTCTCGCACTGCGTCCTCGTCGAGCGGCTCGGTCACCTCGCCCGCCGGAGAGCTGATCGACCCGGTGATCCCCCATGTGTCCACCAGATCGGCGAGGGGTGCCGGTTTTTCCATGTCCATCCAGCCGTACAGCGGACCGGGCGTCCACGCCCGTGCCAAGTGCAGTATGTCCTCGTGCCCGGCCGTCGTGATGAGACCGACCCGCGATCCCGTCTCCTCCAGAAGCATGTTCGTCACGACCGTCGTGCCGTGAAACAGGAGCTCGAGTTCGCCGACCGACGTTCCGGCCTTTTCGGTCGCCTCCTCGACGCCCCGAAGCACCCCTTCGGAGGGATCCGATGGCGTCGAAAGGACTTTATCGATCGTGAGTTCGTGCGTCGTCTCGTCGAAGACGATCACGTCGGTGAACGTCCCGCCGACGTCGACGCCGAGGTTATATGTCATGTGTTATCGTACACTACAGAGGATACCGTGATCGCGAGTAAGGATTTCCCCAACAGCTGTTGGCTGTTTATATCACACCGCTTCGTCGTTGGCTATCAGTGACTAACCCAGCAACTACGCTTTTCACCACGGGTCACGTTATCATGAACCGTCAGGATGTTTATTGCGACGGTTCACTTCACACAACACCGGGACTGTATCCTTCGACGACTCACTACGGACGTCGACAGTCCCGTCCCGATCGAGATCGAAGAGATACAGAACGGGCTCGTGACGTTCGTTCTCCGTTCGGGTCGCCATACCGACGCGTTTCAGCCGGTGCTCGAAGCCGCCGATCACGTCGAACACGTCAAGCGCCTCGACGACGAGAACCTGCTCGTCACCAAACCGTCCTGTGGAGCGTACTCGGCCATCTATCAGAATCACGGTACGCTCCGGCGCTCGAACACCGTTTCAGGCCGACAACGAGAATACAACGTCCTCGCGTTCCGTCGCGAGGATCTCAAGAACATCCTCGACGATCTGGGTACGTTCGGGACGGTCACGCTCGGAAAACTCGAGGAGTTCAGGGCGGACATCGATTCGCCGCTGACCGACCGACAGCGCGACGTCGCCATCGAAGCGCTCACGCGTGGGTACTACGACTGGCCACGGGCGATCACGAACGAAGCGCTCGCCGAGGAGTTGGGGATCAGCCGTGCTACCCTACAGGAACACCTCCGGAAGGCAGAACGGGCATTGCTTTCCGCCGCCCTCGTGGACGGGCACAAGCGAACCGGCGAGGGACGGTTCGAGCGCATCGAACTCGAGTAACCCATCGACTAGAGGCGCTTTCAATCCTCGATCGAACGTTCTGTTCCATCACAAACTGCGGTCGTCTAGTCGATGCTGCCGGTCCATCTCCCGAGGGCCGAGACGGGTGGGGACCACCGTTACAGTGCCATATTCATGTAACGTAACGAACTACTCTATACGAAATGGTTAAATATGTAGAATATCTCTGTATCAAGAGAACTACTCACATGGGAGATTCATACAATGATTCCACGGATTCGAGGACAGGGCGTGAGACGACGAACATCGATCGACGGTCCGTCCTCGCATCCGGGGCGGCCATCATCAGTGCGACGAGTCTCGCCGGCTGTCTCGGTGGCGATGAATCAGGTAACGGTAATGATAGCGGTGGTGGTGGGTCCGGAGGCGGGACGACGAACGTCGCGATCGTCTCGAGCCCCGCTGGGTTCGACGACAACGCGTTCAACGACCTCGCGCTCGAAGGCCTCCAGACCGCCGCGGAGGAGTACGACATCGAGATCAACGAGGTCGAGGAGACCGAACAGGCCCAGTACCAGTCGACACAGTCCGAACTCGCGAGTAGCGGCGAGTACGACCTCATCGTGCTGGTCTCGTACAACCACACCGAGGCGCTGACCCAGAACGCCGCCGACTACCCCGACCAGAACTGGATGCTCATCAACGACCACGTCGAAGAACCGAACGTGGCCGGCTACACGTGGGCCAACCACGAGATGTCGTATCTGGCGGGCGTTCTGGCCGGGACAATGACGACCGAGGAACTCTCGCAAGGGGGTATTTCCAACGATCCCGCCACCGCCCAGATCGGCTTCGTCGGCGGCGTCGACGAATCGCTCATCAACGCCTTCGAGCAGTCCTACGTCGCCGGCGCCGAGTGGGTCAACCAGGACGTCGAGGTCAACGTCGGCTACATCGGCGACTACACCGACACGGACACGGCCGCAGACATCGCCAGCTCCCAGTACGGTGCCGGGGCGGACATCGTCTATCACGCCGCCGCGGCCGCGGGCCGAGGCGTCTTCGAGGCCGCCCAGGAGAACGGCCGCCTCGCCATCGGCGTCGATTCCGATCAGTCCCAGACGCTGCCCGATTTCCAGGACGTCATCCTCGGCTCGGCGGTCAAGTACATCAACGAAGGGACCCGCGAGGTCGCGGTCGCGATCGCCGAGGGGAACTTCGAGAGCGTGACCGGCGACAACACGCTGGGATTAGAAGACGAGGCTGTCGACTGCGTCATCGGTCAGGCGTTCGAGGGCCAGCTCCCCGATGCGGTTCAGCAGAACCTTGATGAAGCCAAACAGGGCATCACGAACGGCGATATCACCGTTCCCTGTAGCGCCTCCGGTTGCAACTAATCGTCACTTCCCTCGAATATATGTCCGCCTGTCCGCATTCACATCGGTATCATGAGCACAGATAACGCATACACGCCGGCAGTCCGGCTCGACGGAATCACCAAACGTTTCGGCGATGTCGTCGCGAACGACGCGGTCGATTTCACCCTAGAGCAGGGAACCGTCCACGCTCTGCTCGGCGAGAACGGATCGGGCAAGACGACGCTGATGAGCGTCCTCTATGGGCTCTACGATCAGGATGCGGGAACGATCGTCGTCGACGGCGACCCCCGGACGTTCGACTCCCCGCGGGACGCCATGGACGCGGGGATCGGCATGATCCACCAGCACTTCCAGCTCGTGGAACCGATGACCGTTCTGCAGAACGTCATCCTCGGCCACGAACCGACTGCGAACGGATTGGTCGACGAGGCGACCGCCAGGGAGGACGTCGAAGCCATCTGCTCGCGCTACGAGTTCGACGTCGACCGCCATCTCGACACGCCGATTCGAGATCTCGACCTCGGTGCCCGCCAACGCGTCGAGATCGTGAAAAGCCTCTATCGTGGTGCCGACGTCCTCATCCTCGACGAACCGACGGCCGTCCTCACGCCCCAGGAGGTCGACCGACTGCTCGACGTGATGGACGAACTCACGGCGACCGGACGCTCGCTGGTCTTCATCACGCATAAACTGGACGAGGCGCTCACAGCGGCCGATCATATCACCGTCCTTCGGGACGGCACGGCCGTCGACACCGTGAACGCGGCCGAAACCTCCGAGCAGGAACTGGCCCGGATGATGGTCGGTCGGGAGGTGCTGTTCGATCGTCGACCACGGGAGACGACGCCCGGCGACCCCGTTCTCGAGGTCGACGAGCTGCGGGTGCAGGGCGATCACGGCCTCGAGCAGGTCCGTGGCATCGACTGTACCGTTCGAAAGGGCGAGATCCTCGGCATCGCGGGCGTTCAGGGTAACGGCCAGACCGAACTGGTCGAGGCACTCACCGGGATCCGGCCCGTCGAGTCGGGCACCGTGCGGTTCGACGACCGAGAGATCACCGAGATGAGTCGTCGACGCCGCATCGAGGCCGGTATCGCCTACGTCCCGGAGGATCGCCAGACCGAGGGACTGGTACAGGACTACGATCTGGTCCGGAACGCGCTGCTCGGTAATCAGACCGTCGAGCCCTACATCAGCCGCGGATTCATCGACTGGCCGGCCGTCCGTGAGCACGCCGAAGCCATCATCGCGGAGTACGACGTGCAGCCGCCGAACCCCGATACACAGGCGGCATCGCTTTCGGGGGGCAACCAGCAGAAGTTCATCGTCGGTCGGGAGATCGAACACGATCCCGTGGTCATGGTCGCGTCCCATCCGACTCGCGGCGTCGACATCGGGTCGATCGAGTTCATCCACAACCGGCTGCTGGAGCTGCGGGATGCGGGGCTGGGGATCGTGCTGGTCTCCTCGAAACTCGAGGAGATCCGGACGCTCTCCGATCGCATCGCGGTAATGTACGAGGGTGAGTTCATCGATACGGTCGATCCCGAGGCCGTCACTGACGAGGAACTCGGTCTGCTGATGGCCGGTCACGGTCGTGACGTGGAAGGATCGACCGAAAACGCCCCGGAGGGGGATGGCGGGGTGCGGACGTGAGCGGCTCGGACTCGCCGCGCGGCCGTGCGATTCTCGACCGAGCCGCCGCCAGGATGCTGGATGCGACGGTCCTCCAACGATTCGCCATCGCGATGGCGGCGACGGCACTGGCGCTGTTGATCGGGCTGGTCGTCGTGGCCGCGTCCGGCTACGACCCGGTACAGTTCCTCCGCCAGCTGATCGAGGGCTCGTTTGGCGATGGAAACGCCACCGCCCGGACGCTGAAGTTCACGACGTTGTTCGTCTTGACCGGCGTCTCCGTGGCGATCGCGTTTCGTGCCGGTGTGTTCAACATTGGCGTGCAGGGCCAGTTCGTCGTCGGCGGGTTCGCGACCGTCCTCTCGATCCTCTGGCTCGCCCCCTTCGTCCCGGCTGGCCCAATCGGTGGCGTTGCACTCATGCTGGTGGGCACGCTCGCCGCAGTGGTCGCCGGCGGCGCCTACGCGGCAATTCCCGGCGTCTTGAAGGCCTACGGCGGCGCGAACGAGATCATCACCACGATCATGCTGAACTTCATCGCCGTCGGGGTCGTCGGCTGGCTCGTCGAAGGGCCGCTTCGGGGCGAGGGAAACCGGGCACCCAATACCGAACGGCTCCCCGAGTCCGTCTCGCTCCCACAGATCGTCTACGACAACCCCGATTTCTCGGTGATCGGGCTCGGTGTTGCACTCGCTGTCGTCGCGGTCGTCGCCGTCGTACTGACCCGAACCGGATTCGGCTACGACATGGTGACCAGCGGACACCAGGAGTCCGCGGCGACGTACTCGGGGGTCGATGCCAAGCGGACGATCGTCGCGACCATGACGTTCTCCGGGATGATCGCCGGCGTCGCCGGTGCGGTCTTCGCAATCATGATCCAGGGCTACTACAGCGATCCAAGCGGGATCGGGACGTACGGGTTCGACGCTATCGCCGTCAGCCTGCTGGCGGCGAACAACCCCCTCGGCGTGATACCGGCGGGGCTCTTGTTCGGCGGCCTCGAGTCCGCCGGATCGTACATCGGCATCAGTAGCGATGTCCCTGTTCAGCTGATCGACGGGATCAGCGGGCTCGTCGTTCTGTTCGTTGCTGTCCCGGAGCTGTTCCGCATGGCGGCCCAACGGACCAGCCTGGGAGGTGACTCGCGATGAACGTCCGCGAAAGCGCTGCCCGCAACCGCGTCCGGATCGGGAGCGCCATTGCCCTGATCGTGCTGGCCGTGGTGGTCACGATCTGGGCGGACCTACCGCTTGCGGACCTCTTCACGGTCGGGTTCGTCAGTCGATCGCTACAGGCGGCCACACCGATCGCGCTTGCGGCCATCGGTGGACTGTACGCCGAGAAAAGCGGCGTGTTCAACATCGGACTCGAGGGGTTCATGATCTTCGGCGCGGTCAACACGGCGGCGATCATGTGGCTCCTGAGTGGGGGCTCGCCCACGCAGGGTGACCTCTGGTTGGCCATGCTCGCGTCGGTTCTGCTCACCCTCTTGTACACCGTGCTGTTCGCCGTGTTGCTGATCCGTTACAAGGCCGATCAGATCGTCGCGGGCTTGGCGGTCTGGTTCATCGGCCTCGGGTTCGGTCCTTTCATGGCCGTCCGCCTCTGGGGGAGCCGGAACAGTCCGGGCCTCGAGGGCATCGACACCGTCACGATCCCTGTCCTCTCGGAAATCCCGGTGCTGGGATCGATCCTCTTCGATACCTCGCCGCTGGTGTGGCTCACTGGGATTCTGGCCGTGGCGGCCTGGATCGTCCTCTATCGGACCCGCTATGGCTACTGGCTGCAGGCGGCCGGTGAGAACCCGGAAGCGCTGGATACGGCGGGCATCAACGTCACTCGGGTCCGGTACGCGGCAGTGATCTTCTCCGGCGCAATGGCGGGGTTGGGCGGTGCTGTGTTGCTGGCACACGCGGGGTCGTTCACGGGCACCGGCGATACGATGGTCAACGGGCGGGGATGGATCGGCATCGTGGCCTATCTGTTCGGCAACTACAACCCGCTCGGCGCGGCGGCCGCGGCGCTGCTGTTCGGGGGCTTGGACATGCTACAGATCCAGTTTCAGACCGTCGGCATCGAGCTGCCAAACCGGCTCGTCAACCTCTTCCCGTATCTGGCCGTGATCATCGTGCTGACGATTTGGGGCTCGACGCGGGTCCCGTCGGCGGTCGGCGAGCCCTACGAGAGCGAGGAGTAAGGGCCCGGTTTCGCCGACGTCGAGTCGTCTTTCGATCGGTCGTCGTATCTCTCCTTCTGTTCTCCATCCGAAGACGTGCCTTTACGACGGCATTCCCCTCGCTATCGAACCATTTCCGCGATGAGCTCGCTGGCCGTCCGTCGTACCGCGTTGTCGCTCTCCAGTTCACCGTCCCAGCCCATCCCGGTGAGCTTCTCGATCGAGAGACGCATCTTCGGCACGTCACCGGTCCAGCCGCGCTCGCCGCCCGTGTACTCGTAGTCGGGATCGAGTCCGAGCTCGTCGCTGACGATATCGGCGATCCGGTTGACCGACGTCGTCGTCCGCGTTCCGAGATTGACCGTGTTCATCGGCCGGTCGGCGTGCTCGATGACGTGGAACATGGCATCGAGACAGTCCTCGATATACATGTAGGACTTCTCCTGAAGGCCATTGCCGAGGATCGTCAGCGTCTCGGGATTCGCTTGCAGCTTCTCGATGAAGTCCGGGATCACTGCGCCGCGAAGCCCCGACCCCACGATGTTGGCGAACCGGAAGTTCCAGACCGTCATTCCGTGGGTATGGGCGTACGTTGAGAGCAGGCTTTCGTCGGCGAGCTTGCTCGCTCCATAGACGCTGATCGGTTCGAGAGGAGCGTAGTCTTCGGGAGTCGGTCGGGGTGCTTCCCCGTAGACGGTCGATGAGGAGGTAAACGCGATCTCCGAGACACCGGCATCATCCATCGCCTCGAGGACGTTGTAGGTCATCGCTGTGTTGGCCTCGAACTGCTCGCGTGGATCCTCGTCGTTGACGGATTTGCGCGCTGCGAGGTGGAATACACCGTCGATACGACTGTCGATTACCTCGCTTACGAGGTCACGGTCGGTCAGATCGCCCTCGATCAGTTCGACACTACTGGGCAGCGTCGATCGCTGACTGTTCGAGAAATCATCGACCACAACGACGTCGTTCCCCTCGGCAAGGAGTCGTTCAGTGAGGTGCGAACCGATAAACCCAGCGCCGCCAGTAATGAGGATCCTGCTGTCCGTCAAATCCATGACTAAATGTTACGCACTCTCGTTATTCATGTTTCGATTGTATCGAACCTAGATTGATCCGTTGTTCGAGTGTCCCCTTTCTACTGGTTCCACAGGACGACTCTCGGAGTTCCACACTCCGTACAGGTCACTGAACTCTGGTCTTTGTACTCCCCTTCCGCGAGATCGCCGCCACAGTCGGGACACGTCTCGTCTGCTACCGATAGCTCCGTGATACTTTGAACAACGTCCATATATCACACTCTATCTAATACGTAATAAATACACGTAGTGGCCCATGACAGGTTGTCCGGTACGTGGGGGCATTAGTTCTCGTCGGTGTCGCCTGGATCGCTCATCGCTGGTGCAGTACCGTTTCCCGCTCCGCCAGTTTCCGTCTCGTCTCGCGGAATTCGGGTCGTCTCTCCAGTACGCTCCCGAGCAAAGCAATCGAGAGTGAGTTTCACACCGCCGAGGACGACGGGTCCGATGAACAGCCCGACGGCACCGAAGGCGACGAGCCCACCGAAGATACCGACGACGACGATTGTGGAGTTGTAGGCGCTAGTCTGGCCGATCAAGGCAGGCCGGAAGTACGTATCCGAGAGGGTCACCAGTAGTCCGTATACGGCTATCGCCGCACCGGCGGTTGGCCGCCCCATTACGGTGAGGTACGCTGCCGCCGGAACCCAGACCCCAAACGCGCCGACGAGGGGAAGCAGTGTCAACACGAAGGTGGCGACTGTGAGAAAGACCACCGCCGGAACGCCGGCGACCAGCAACCCGATACCCAACAACACCGCCTGAATGGCCGCGACGGCGACGTTCCCGACGACCGAGGCCCACATGAGCTGATCGAGTCCCGTACGGAGTTCGTCCAGCACCGCATCGTCGACCGGTAACACCCATTGGACCCACGCGAGGAGCCGCTCTCCATCGCGCAACAGGGCGAAGAGGACGAACAACGTGACCGTTAGCCCGATGAACAGACTCGGCAAGCCGCCGACGACGTTGATTGCCCCGATCGTGATGTCCTGGAGAGTCGTCGCGATCCGCTCCTGGTTCGCCTCGTAGAGGGCGACGAAATCGACGGCATACTCGTTGGTCTCGAGTACGTCCTGGATCATTCCGACGGTGAGCTGCCCTTCTCTGAACGAATCGACAACCCCGAGTGACTGTTGTACAGCCACCGTCACGACGTAGACCAGCGGGAGCAAGACGAGCAGTAACGTGGCGATGACGACGGAGATCGCCGCGACCGTCGGCCTGATGTACCGTTCGATGCGTTGCTGGATGGGATGCAGGATATACGCGAGCACGACGCCGAACAGGACGAACTGGAAATACGGCAGTAGAACGAACAGCCCGAGGAGACTGCTCAGTAGCGCGAGTGCGGTCAAACCGGGCTGTTTGACGATCCACTCCGGTGGATCGGGGCTGACTGGCATAGACAGAGATGCAACAGCCTCCTCAATGAGCCCGTTGGTACGCTACGCCAGATGTCCCGATTTAACGGGGGGTATCGAACGCTGTCGCCTTTCAACCGCGGGCGGAAAGTCGGTGGTCACCCACCATAGATTCGATTTCCTGCTAGTTCTCGTCCGTCTCCTCGGTGACCCCGTCCATCTCGTCAAGGACTTCGTTGGTGAACTCCTCGCTCGTCATGTCGTCATCCATGAACTGTTGTAGCCATCGGACATCCAGGAGGAACGCAATCCGCGACTTTTTATCCTCATCGTAAAGTCTAAACTCTATCTCCTCAACATTTGAGAAGAACTCTCCAGCATCAGCATTACGAATCGCGTTTTCGAACGCGGGCGCAAGCGCTTGGAGTTCCTCGGCTAACTCGTTCTGGTCCGTTGTTGTCAGCATCACCTTGATCTTAAGCCGGTGGTCGTGGTAGCTGACCTCCTTCACGTGGATGACATCACTATCGATCTCGAAGTTCTCTCGATCGAATCCGGGGATGCCTTCTTTGTCCTCATGCTCTTCGTCATCCTCTTTGTCCTCATGCTCTTTGCCATCCTCTTTGTCCTCATCCTTCCCTCCGTCTTTGTCACCATCGTCGTTGCCGTTGCTATCGTCGTGACCATCAGATCCGTCATCACCATTGGTCTCGTCATCGGGCTCCGAATCGGTGGTATCGTTCTCATCATCCCCACTCTGGTCTTCGTCGCCGACACAGCCGGCCAGGAGGGTTGTGAACAGGGCACCGCTTCCGAGGAGTACTTTTCGTCTCTCCATATACTCTCTATATCATGTTCCATAATAAGTTTATTGGCTACATATTCTAGATAAAAATTATATAATACACGTCGAATTCGAGCCTCTCGGACCTTCTACTCTCCTTCTAACGAATTAACAGCAGTCTAATTTGAGACGGTTCAGTAGCGGGCCCGATAGAATATTCGGTCGGCTCTTAGGCAGTAGCAATCCATCTTAGTGGCACGCTAACGTTTCAAGTCGAAGATCGTCGATCAAAGGAAAGCAGTGTGTGAATACTGTCTCATCATCCCTTTATGTCCTTCTCGCGATAACGGATGTAGTACGTGAGACGGGGGTCCGTTTTCAATCCGGTGTTTCATCCCTCGTAGCCGTGGTACTCGGCGTTCGAGCGTTGCTTTCTGGGTTGAGACCATTACTCCACATTTCGGAGTTCTGCCGATATCTGTCCATCTGATCCGTCGTTCCGAGTGCCGATTTGGTGTGGTCTGTCGTTCTGAGCTACCGTGATTGTGCCTGCCTTATAACAGCCGCTGTGAGCGGCGTGGATGACGCTGTTACGATGATGGATGGGTGAGCAACCGCGGTCCGACAGCTATCCGAGCTGCAGGTGGTACGGGCCCCATCCTCAATGAACGAGCGAAGCGAGTGAGCGGGATGGAAAAGACTCACTGCCGACGTAGGTCCTCGAGTGTATCGATGTCGATCACTGCTCCGGGGTCGTTTACGTCGACCAGTGCGCTGTCGCCGCTCTCCATCAACACCGGTCGACCGCCAACATCGCCCTCTACAGCCAGAAGCTCGTCGAAGTGGTTCCGGTCGAACAACACCGGATTGCCGCGCTGCCCGTCGTAGGCGGCCGCCAGCGCCGTTCCAAGACCGGCCCGGTAGGCATCGAGCAGGCGGTTCACGGTCGCCGGGTCGACGGCAGGCATATCGCCGGGCAGAAAGACGACACCAGCAGCATCCCCGACAGCCCGTATACCCGCGGCGACGGTCGTCGACAGTCCCGCCTCGTAGCCCGGGTTTCGAACGACACGCACGTCCAGATCGGCGAGCGCAGTCCGAACGGCTTCGGCTTCGTACCCGACGACGACGATCACCGCCGCGAGTTCGGCTCGGAGGAGCGTCCGGACCGCGTGATGGACGAGCGGTTCGCCATCGAGGTCGGCGAGCAACTTGTTTTCCTCGCCGAACCGGGAACTCGTCCCGCCGGCGAGAACGACACCGACGACGCTCGGATCCGCAGTATCGTCTCCGTCAACCGTCTTCGAGCCCTTCTCGGGATCATCGGATCGAGATCCCTCGGCGGTCATTCGAGGGCCTCGTAGGGTACGACTGCGACTCGTTCGCCGGCCTCGAGTGCCTCGCGGGTCAGGACGATCCCATCGGCGAGCAGGACCCGCGTACTCGAGGCGACACGGCCGGGGGCGAATCGCTCGTCGTACAGCGCCAGCGACGAGTCGGCGTGTCCCAGTGGCGTCGCCCGTCCGCCGTCAAGGGTTACCGGTACCGCGAACTCGACGTCGTCGTCGGGAACCGCCAGTCGTGTCGTGAGGTCGGCTGCCAGCGTCGAAAGGCGGTTGATCCCGATGAACAACGGCCGGACGACGACCGTCGCTGCCGTGTGGGCGGCAACCGGCTTTCCCGGCAGCGCACAAACGGGTGTTCCGTCGACCGTCGCGACGGTCATCGGACGACCGGGGCGCAGCTCGACGCCACGAAAGGACACATCGTGCTCCCTCAGAACGTCGACGACGTGATCGGCCCCGCCGACGCTGGTGCCTCCGGTCGTCATGACGATATCATGGGTCGAAGCAGCGGTCGTGATCGCCTCCTGAATGACGGCCGCGTCGTCCGGAACGGGAGCCTCGATGATGGGACGGTGGCCCCAGCGACGGACGAGGTTCGCCAGCATCTCCGAGTCGCGATCGGGCTGTCGGCCCCGGTGAATCTCGGTTCCGGTCGCGAGAACGCCGACGTCGAGTGTTCGGGTCACGGCCACGGTTTCGATGCCGACGTCCCGGAGCAACGCCGCGTGGCGCGGTGCGAACCGCCGGCCGGCCGCGAACAGTCGCTCGCCGGCGGTAGCGGTCGCGCCCGCGGGATAGACGTTCGTTCCCGCGGGGAGTGATGGCCCCGACAGCTGCCCGTCCGTGACGGACGCCTCCTCACGCATCACGACCACGTCGGCCTGTGTCGGCAGCGCCGCTCCGGTCGCCACGGCGACGGCCTCTCCCCGGTCGATGCTCGGCGGCTCGTCCTCCGGGGACACGTCGCCGACCACCGTCAACGGATACCCGTCGGTCGTCGCGAACGCGAATCCGTCCATCGTCGCCCGGTCGTATCGCGGGACGTTCATCGGCGCAGTCACCGGCTCGGCAGTCACCCGACCGGCGATCTCTGTGAGTTCCGCTCGTACTGTTGGAGCGTCCTCTGCGAGCGGATAGAGTCCGAGTAGTCGATCGACCGCGACCGAGCGAGCGACAGATTCCCGTCCATCCATATCTTGGCAGGATGTTCAACCATCATATACCTTGACGGCGCCATCGACCAGCAGTTACTCACTGATCGGAGGCGATCTATTTTAGTTATAATATGGCCGAAATAGGGAAATTGAAAAATAGATAGTTCAAAGTCAGACGGTATCACGATAGAAATTGTCACACGTCAGCAGGAGACACCATGAAATCCAGGTGGACGTTTAAACTCGAGGATACGACCGTCAATGAAGTATGGCTTGCCTGGGTGGCCGCTGCTCTCCCGTATCTCGACGGCCTGTTCGCCTTTGCCGGTCCGAGCGATGTCGCGGAACTGTCCCGGCAACTCAAACGGTCGGGACCGGGCGGACGCATCGGCTACGACTTCGATACGCGGAGTACCCCGAGACTTATCGAAACCGATCAATGACCACCAACCCGATAGATAATTCATGAGTACGAGCGACTGGAGCCTCCCCGAAACGGACGTGTTCGACCGAATCCGAGCGGCTCTCGACGACGATTCGCCGGCCGTCCTGGCGACGGTAATCGCCGTCGAGGGCAGCGCGTACCGGAGACCGGGCGCGAAGATGTTGCTGTCACCGGACGGCACCGGCGCCGGAAGCATCACTGCTGGCTGTCTGGAGGACGAAGTTCGGGCGTTGGCTACCGACGTGTTGGCCGACGGGACTCCTCGCGTCGAGACGTGGGATCTAACCGGTGATGACGACGTCTGGGGCCTCGGTGTCGGCTGTAACGGCGTCATCACCGTCCTGCTGGAATCGCTTGACGCGGCGTATCGTCCCGTCGTCGATGCGCGAGACGCCAGTGAGGCGATCGGCGTCGTGACCGTCGTCGACGGCGAAACCGACGCGACGGTCGGCGATCGGCTCTACTACCACCCGGACGATGGGTTCGCCCACGACGGGGAACCGCTTTCAAGAACTGTACTGGACGAACTGGACGATCCGACGCGGGAACTCGTCGGTTCGGGCGATGCGGAGACGCTAACCATCGATTCTGCGGACGGCAGTATCGAGGTGTACGTCGAGGGAATCAGACCGCCGCCCGAACTCGTCGTGTTCGGGTCCGGTCACGACATTGACCCGGTCGTCGAGCTATCGAAACTCGTCGATTTTCGCGTGACCGTAGTCTCGTTTCGCGGTGGCCAGGCCGACGCCGAGCGATTCTCGCGGGCCGACACCGTGGTCTCGACATCACCACGCGAGGTCGGTGAACTCCGGGAGTGGGATCGGGACACGTACGCGGTCGTGATGACGCATAACTTCCTCGACGACCGGTTCGCACTCGAACAACTGCTTGAAACGCCAGTCCCGTACATCGGGCTAATGGGACCCCGAAAGCGGTTCGAGGAGATGCGCGAGGCGTTCGCCGAGAAGGGTCGAACGTTCACGGACGCCGAACGCGAGCGCATCCATACGCCCATCGGGTTGAACCTCGGTGGCGATGCACCGTTTCAGATCGCGTTCAGTATCGTCTCGGAACTGCTCGCCGTCGCCCACGATCGTACACCACGACACCTCACCCAGCACGAGGGCCCGATCCACGACCGTATCGACCTCCGGCCTGACTAACTCATGGACCGAACGAACGAGGACGACGAGGGAGGAACGATGCTCGCCGGACGTGGACCATTGCTGCGAACTTCCATAGCCCCGCCGAGTACGGGATCCCGACCGCGCCCTCGCTCGAGGCCAAACGGTGCGCTAACGGTGTGTTAGTACTGGTGGCGCCCGACGGTACGACGCCGGCTCTGACGGCAAAACGCACCAGTCGCGTCCGTACAGACGGCAGTCGGTTGTGTCTTCACTCTGGGATGACACTGGGTTAGCACTAGAAACGACCGAAGACGACTTGGAATCGATGAGATATTCCGGTTTAGTTCCCGCCTATTGAGTAGACGGTTTTTGATAGTCAGACAGTGAATGTCACTGCCTACAGCACCGATGTACTCGTTGTCGAGATGAACTGCCCCTGATCAATTTACTACCCTTCGTGAAACACCGTCCGCCGTCGGATTCACGATGACTCGTCCGTCGTCGGTGGTCCTCGTTGATCGAGCGCATCCTCCGTCCATCGCGGATCGAACGTCGTTTCGTGTTGCTTGACTCGCCCGCCTCGACCACGCGACTCGATCCAAGACTCAATCAGTCCCATCGTCTCGAGATCGGTCAGCACGTTTTGAACCGCTCGATCGCTCAACCCGAGGTTCGCTAACGAGGACTCGTGCAACGCTTGCTGGATCTCCGCCGTCGAGACCGGCTGTTTGATCTCGTCGGTCTCTGTCTCCTCCCAGTAGCTCATACAGAGCAACACCGCGTGGTGGTTTTTCGGCAGTGCAGCTAGTTTCTCGAGGACGGCCTCCTTATCGGTCGTATCGATACACTCATCGAAGCATGTTCGGGTGACTTCGTCAAGACCGCGTTCGTTAGCCAGTTCACCCGCGTTACGGAACAGCGAAAGTGCCTTCCGTGCATCCCCCCCAGTAGTTTGCTGCTTGCTGCACTCCGTATTCGCTGACCCGGTCGGAGAGCGCGCCGGGTCTGAATGCTCGTTCGAGTCGTGGAGCCAATAGTGCGGTAAGTTTCTCCTTCCCGTATGGTCCGAAGAACACCGATTCGTCGCTCATCGCACTTTCGATACGACTATCGAGACGGAGGTCCACGTCTATGAGCTGGTTGCTAATGAGCCACGCCGAAAGGGTAATCCTCCGTTTGAGTTTCCCCTCACCGCGTAGCAACCGGTAGAGAAACTCGTTGGGATCGTAGTTTGAGTCGTGTTGAATCTGATCGATCTCATCGAGGATCAACACCGTATACTGGGGATAGCTCTCAAGTGCGGTCCAGATGCCTTCAAAGACGCCGTCCAATCCCTCGTACGACTTCTTTCGTTCCCCGGTCAGTTCGAGAAGGATCTCGTTGGCCGCGCTAAAGAGTGTTCGACACTCTTTCAGGTTCACGTACTCGACAGCAAGCGTCGTATTTCGAGATGCGAACTCCTGACATACTCGTCGCGTCGTTAGTGTCTTTCCCGTCCCAGGCGGTCCATGGATCGCTACCGTCGGCGGAATATACCCCTCGTTGACGCCGTTGAGTATCGTTGCGAGCTGTCGTTCTTCGTTTTCCCGCGCGACGACGGTGTCCGGTTCGGCAAGTGGATCGAGCGCGCCTTTGTCCTGAAAGACGCTTTCGGTCGATTCGGTTTCGTCGAAGAGATCATCGTAGCGGGTCATTCGTTGTCCTCACGCCTCGTGGTCTCACACGAACTACGAGTGTATATATACATATATGGATTACAGATAACTGTAAGGGTTGGTAGATCACTAGATCTCGCTCCTTTCGAAACCAGGCTATCATCGCTAGCTAGGTCCCCTTGGGTGAGTCGTCAAAGCGGTTCTCCCTGACTGGATCGATTGGCGACAGGAGGAAGGAACCGACACGAGTTCGACGGTCGTCTCCATCGTCGAGGACTACGATCTCGTGGTCGTCAGTGAGACGGAACCGGAACTTCGAGAGCGACTCATCGGTGACCTGACCGACGACCTCATCGATCGATCACCGAAACCGGTGCTGGTGGTTCGTACGGGAGATCTCTAACGATCTGTGTCGGATCAAATGTACTACTACTGCGTCTACTCGTTTCTATAAATACACACCATATTAGTAAGAAGAATTATATAATTTCACGCTAATGTCGCAATATAGAATGTCACGCCCCGACCTCCCCCGTGCGAGAATGATTACCGAGTATGTCCCAGTCGAAGCGAATCGGTATCGGTGGCACATCCTTCGGTATCTCCGGATGTGTACCTATCCCGCTGGTCTCTCCGAGCTCAGCACCCACATCGGATCACGGGTCGGGGACCGACCGGAGATCATCAAGCAAACGATCCGTGAGCGGGATTTACCGGCACTAGCCGAGTGTGCTGCGATCAAATACGATCCTGAATCCGAGGTAACCTGTCTACGGGACGACCACGGATCGTTCGCACACCACGTCCGACGAGCGCTCGCTGGAGGGGTAATCTCACACCTAAAGCCCATCCGATTCACTCGCGTTGGCGATCGCAGTGACGCCGCTGATACTTCGATTGTCGAGTGAGCGAACACCACTCGTGGCGCTCTCGATATCTCGAAAACTTCGTCCGTTTTTGGCCCTTCAAGGGTATCGTTGTGTTTGAGACCGTCAGTACCCCTCGGTGGCGGCCACCTCCTCGAAGGACCCGTTGTACTGATACGGACACCGCAACTGCCCGTTCAGCAACCCACACTTCCGCAGTGAAGACCGAGATCGACCCCTGCGACGCCTTGTAGCTCTCCCCTCAGAATCGATTCCGAGACGCAACTCACCCATCTACTCTCGCCCGAAACCCCTCCGCACGGGAGGGGCTTGGGTGGAATTGCGAGATGACGGCTTGCTGGGATGCCAGCCGTCAGCAGAACATCGAATGTCAGTTCACTTAATACATTGGGTAGTTGACTCTTAAGTCCGGGCGTATACCAGTGCGCACGTGAGAATCGGTGATATCGGACTCGAAACGCTTGTGACCGCCCTGCGTACTGCTCCCCGTATTTCGAGCGGTCATCTGACCGTGTAGGTCATGCAGAACTGCGACGGGACATGAGAGTGACCTCAAGCCCCTAGAGACGATAAACCCGGAACTGATCACGGAACTCGCGATGAACCGACAGTCGGGTAGATCAGTACGTGAGCCGAAGCCCGTCGTCCCAGCGGTCGCCGGCGTTCGCCATCCAGTCGACCAGACCGGCGACCTGACGGATCGTTACGAAGTTATACGACGCGTTCGACGGGAAGTCGATGTCGTAGTCACCGCTACCATCGTCCCGGTAGACGCCTCCGAGTCCCTTCTGAATCCCGCGAACGTCCTCGAACATCTGATCGCGGACGTCCCGGAGCGCCGAGTTGCGCGCACGCCACTTCTCCTCGTGGATCGCATCGAGGACGGCCTGCAGGGCCGCGTCCTGTTCCTCGTCCGAGAGGTGGTCGGGGAGGAACGCGCGGGGCTGTCCGAAGTCGTTGGCCGCGAAAAAGACCAAATCGCCGTCGAACCGACTCTCGTTTTCCTCGAGTACCGATCGGATGGCGTCCTCATCCATATCCGGATCGGTCGTATCGCGCAGATCCAGTTGCTGGTCGATCAGGTCGAGATACTGCGCGTTCGGATCGTCCGCGTCGGCCCGTGTTCGGCTGCTTATGCTCGTTCCGAGTCCGAGAGCGCCGATACCCATACCCGCTGTACTCAGCAGTCGTCGTCTGTTGAACGTCTTTTCATCCATTTTTGTTTCCGTCCCGCTTATCGTCGCAGTGGAGGGGACAGTAGAGCTATCCGCCAAGGTGTCCTTCAATTTTCTCGACGAATGCGTCATATATGATTTACAACAGGTCCCATCCTAACAGACCGTTTCGGATCGACCACCGAGTTCACCCAGATACTACCCTATCTCTCGGCCAGTCTGCGGTTCTGGCAAGGTGTCGGTAGTGCGGGAGAGACCGCCGTTCGGACCTGGACAGCCCCCACACCTCCTTCCCACCGATCCGTGAGAACCAATTCACGAACAGATCGATACCGTTGACAGCTATATATAATACACATAATAATAGAAAAAGATAACTACCAAAAAACTATCTTAATGCTAGTATCTATTAGTGACTAAAGAATTATAACCCTCTAACCACTTACTATGTGGTAGTGATAACCGATCTACTCCATGCCGATGACCTCGTTATTCAGCGTGGTGGGCAAGCGATTCTGGACGGGGTGTCGATCACAATCGATCGGGACAGCAGCACCCTGATTCAAGGCCCTAGCGGGTCAGGGAAGACGACGCTGTTCAACGTGTTGGGACTGCTCGATTCCCCAACAGCCGGCTCGCTCGTCGTCGACGGGACCGACGTCAGCGAAGCATCGGAACGGAAACGGGCCCGAATCCGCCGTGAAACCGTCGGGTTCGTCTTTCAGGACTTTCGACTTATCGGCGATCTGACTGCCCGCGAGAACGCCGCGCTCCCGCAAGAACACCGCGGGAAGCGCGACGAAGCGTGGCTTGAGACGGTCTTCGAGGAACTCGACATCACTGATCTGGTCGATCAGTACCCCGCGACGCTCAGCGGCGGCGAGAAACAGCGTGTCGCCATCGCCCGCGCGCTGGCGAATCGACCCGACGTCATCCTTGCCGACGAACCGACCGGCCAGCTTGATCCCGAAACCGCCGAGCGGGTTCTCGACCTCCTGTTCGACCTGCGGGACCGGACGGAGATGGCGCTGGTCGTGATCAGCCACGACCGCCGATTGGCTGACCGATTCGACCGGGTTCTGCTCCTCGATGACGGAACGCTGACCGAGCGAACGCCAGCGCAACCCGCCCAAGCACCGGCAGTTCGCTGACGATCCTTTCATACCATGTCGACGCTCATATCCCTTCCCAACCGCCGGCCGGATCGCACCGGAGAGATCTCTGTTTCGAAGTATCGATCGGTGATTCTCGTGGGGCGGTGATCAATGGGTTACCGGCGATCGCTCGTTCGACAGTGGTCGCGCCGAGACTGGCTGACGATCGTCATCATCGCGGTCAGCGCCGCCTTCCTCGTCGGGATGACGTTGTTGCTCCTGACCGCAGGGACACAGATCGGGGCATTGACGGCCGATACGTCGACCGCGACGACCGCGACCTACCACGACTCGGTCGCGGATGCCGAACGTGCCAGCGGCGCCGACGCGATCGTCTTCCCGCTCGCGACCGTCGAGGACGGCGACGGAACCGAACACACCGTCGTCGGCGTTCCACCCGGTGCGCCGGAGATCCTCGCCGATGCTTCGACCGGGGCGCAAACGGCGACCATTCCGCCGCCCGGTGATGCGGAGACGGTCTCTGGACCCGGATCGGACAACGAGACGATCCAGTTCGTCGGCCAGGACGGCGAGCTAGCGGCGACCGTGACGCCCCACCAGGAGGAGACGATCTTCCCTGCACAGTGGTACACGACCAGTAGCTCGACGGTCGAACGCCTCGGGGCGACGGGCGCGATCGCTATCGGCCCCGGCGACGCCCCGTCCGACGGAAGCGCGATCCTCCCGTCGTTCGATCAGTCCGATACCGGTGTGCCCCTCGTTTCGGCACATGCGTTCTTGCTGACCGGGATGCAGGAGATCCTCCAGATGCTGACGGTCGCGACCGCCGCCGGCGCCATCGTTATTCTGGTGGTTCTCTACAGCGTGACCCGCATCAGCGTCTGGGAACGTCTGGAGCTGCTGGCGGTCATCCGATCGACCGGCGGAACGCCGCTTGGCGTTCTCTCGTTGTTCGGGCTCAGATCGACGCTTCTCTCACTCGTCGGCGTCCTCGGAGGGTTCTTTATCGGGACGATCGTTCCACCGGCCGTGATCGCGCTCGCCACGCGAGCCGGCCTCTCGGTTACGCTCGAACCGCGGCTCACCTGGCCGATCCTCCGGGTCCTCGTCCCGATGCTCGCCGTACTCGTGGTCGTGGGCGCGGTCGCCGGTGTGCTCGCCGCCCGGCCGGCGGTGACTGCCTCGCCGACGGCACTTCGAGGGCTCGCCGGCCAGCGCCACCCCCTCCCGATCGTCCACCGGTTCACGAAGCGGCTTCCGTCGTCGTTTTCACCGACCTTCCTCGATACGCGGACGATCGTTCCGACCGGCGCGACGCTCGCCGTGTTCGTCCTCCTCGTCCTGCTGGTTGGCGGTCTCAGTACCGCGGTCGCACCGCTTGATACCACCGAGACCGGCACGATAACGTCGGCCGGTGCCTCCCACCCGATCGACAGCCGTCTCGACACGAACATCGCGGATACGTTCCGGGCCGAGGGGGTCAATGCGAGCTCCGAACTCGTCATCGCACAGGTCCACGATGGTCAGTCGTATCTCGTACGGGGAGCGGACTACTCCGACTTCGCCTCCGTAACGGACACGGAGCTGGTCGCCGGCCGCGAACCGTCCGCGCCGGACGAAGCCGTCATCGGGAGTAGCCTCGCGGAGATGCAGGACGTCTCCGTCGGCGAGACGCGAACGCTCGGAGGGAGCGACCGACCCGGCGTCGCCCGCGTTACGATCGTCGGGGTCTACGAGTCCGACGGCACGGCCGACGACCAACTCATGGTCCCACTCGAAACCGGCCACCAGCTCTCGCTCGATCCGGGGACCGTACATATGATCCGGACGTCGGGGGACGCCGATGGCGTCTTCGATGCCGCAGCAGGTGCTGACAGCGAAGCGAACGCTGACGGATCCACTGAACGGGAGCTGGTTCAGGACGTCAGCGCGCCGGAGACGATCGTCACCGGCGAGGCGGTCCCGATCACGGTCTTCGTTCGTAACGACGACTCCTCGTCGGTCACACAAACGCTCGAGATCGACGTCGGCGAGGAGACGATCGAACGCGAGATAACCCTCGAACCCGAGGAAGAGACCCAACTCGAACTCGAATACACGTTCGACTCGGCGGGCACGCAGACGATCGACGTTCACGGCCAGACACAGGACGTCACCGTCCTTACGCCTGAGACGCCCGTGTTGCCCGAGACACTCCCCGAGGAGGCACCGCCCGATTCGACCCTCCTCGTTCCGGTGACGACCCCGGCCGGCGACCCCATCTCGGATGCGACCGTTTCGATCGACGGTACCGAAGCGACAACCGATGCCGACGGCATCGCGCGGATCGACCTCCCGGCGGCCGAGGGCGAGTACGACCTCACCACGACGTACGCCGGCGAAGAGGGGACGAGCCACACGGTTCGGATCGTCGACGGCCAGCAACGGCTGTTCGGGGCGGATCTCGAGGTTGCCCCCCAGACCGGGACGCCGACCACCACCCCCGAACTGACGGTGACGTTGGCAAACCACTGGCCGGACGAACGGACCCAGACGACGACCATCGACACGCCAGTCGACGGACAAACACAGGACGTGACGCTCGCTCCGGGCGAATCCACGACCATGAACCGGACGCTCGGCGAGGCGGACACGGAGCAGATCCCGCCCGGTGAATACGTGTTCGAAGTGAACGCGGAGGACGAACCGATCGCGACCGAAACCTACCGCGTGCTGGACGGTGCGTTCGATCTCGAATCGCTCCCTGCCGAGGCACAGTACCAGTCCGGAGCGGCCATGGGACAGCTCATCGAGCAGACGATCGGCAACATCCAGATCCTGTTCGGGACGATGATCGCGCTTGCGGGGCTGATGACGATCGGAAGTACGACCGCCGCGTTCGCACAGGCGGTTCACGCTCGCAAGAAGGCGATCTCGATTCATCGCTCGACCGGCGCCAGCCCGCTTCAAGTGCTCCGTATCATCGTTCTCGACGCCTGTAAGCTGGCGATTCCGGCCGTCGTTCTCGCCGCGATCGGCGCAGTCGTTGCGCTCTTCTGTCTGAATGCGCTGGGCTTGTTGAGCGTCTTCGGCGTTCGGTTGACGGCTGACTTACCGCCGGTGCTCATCCTGTCGACGCTTGCGGGGGCCGTGGTTATCGCCGTCTGTAGTGCCGCCCTTGCGGCGCTTCCGACGCTGCTCTCCTCGCCGATCGCCGTCTGGCAGGGTACTCGAACCAAAACCCCCACGCCGTCGAACGATACCGGTCGATCGGACGAACGATAATCGCCGTAGACACCATCTCGAGTAC
This sequence comes from Halalkalicoccus subterraneus, assembly GCF_003697815.1. NCBI lineage: Archaea > Methanobacteriati > Methanobacteriota > Halobacteria > Halobacteriales > Halalkalicoccaceae > Halalkalicoccus > Halalkalicoccus subterraneus. Next base: position 73,623 of record NZ_RDQG01000024.1, read on the forward strand.
CCCTTTCTATGCGATTACTAACCTGTTAAGCGTTCGAGTTCATTTCGTTTATTTTACTCTTATTTATATTCATATAGATATAGAAATGTAGATACATGGTCGAACGACCTACCACAGACGACGGTGGAAGCGCGAACAATTGGACCCGACGAACGTTCATGGCGGCCCTCGGTGCAACCGGTGTTGCGGCCGTTGCGGGCAACGCCCAAGCGGCTGACGAGGATATCGTCAACGATCTCGAACAAGCGGATGAGGGCAACGTGGACTTACGAGCGTTTGACGAGGTGCTCGGGCGGCTCGAAGCCGCCGCCGACGCCCTCGAATTCCCCGCTCGACGCATCGGCGCTAACCCCCGGGGCGCCCAGCACGGTGCGTCCCGCTGGGGGATCCACTTCGAGACCGAGCACCCGATCCATCTCGGTGAGGCGACCGTCGACGCCGACCAGGCCGGCACGTTCAGTGCCGTCGTCGGCGAGTACGACGGCAGCAGCTTCAGCCCCGTTCACGAACGCAATATTGGCGTCGACACGGGACTCAACACGATCGATCTCGACATGGCTCTCGAACCCGGCGAGTACCTCCTGACGCGCGACGGGAGCTTTCCGCTGCGCCGGGCCGCGTGGT